>JAFXWR010000101.1 GCA_017542725.1 Lachnospiraceae bacterium
ACATTTTTAAAAAGTTATCTAAACATTAGATTGACCATCTGAAGTATTAAAAATCGCTATAGATGTCTCTGTAATAGTAATGCGAACTCTCAAAATCAGGTATTCCAGTAGGTACGCCACTTGCAGAATAATTACTTGGGTAGGTAGTATATTCATCTGCGGCAGTAGTAACTATTGACCCTGACTGACCTCTGTAATCATTTACAGTTACGCCAGTTTGTGTGGTTTTTCCGTATACAGTACATCCAAGTTCCATATCTAAATAATCATTTTTATGTACATTAGGTGTTAAACAATAATTGTAGTAATAAAACGCTATAGGGTTCTCTACGACTCTAGCACTATACCACAAAACACCCTGCCATTGGTTCTTAGCACCGCCTTGTGTTCCTACGGATGCTGTACCGTCTGCATAATTAAACTCATTTGTAGTTAAAAGACCATTATCATCCCAACTACCAAAAAGAATAAAATACAGCATAGCAGCTATAGTAACAGCCATAACAATAGCGAATACTTCTTTAACTACATTATGCATACAGCTACTTTAAACCCCCTTTCTTAGAACAATTTTCCCATTCCTGTAGGTAATTTAGAATACCAACCAACTATTACGAATATAAGTAATAACAAATATATTGCGTATATCGAAATTTCACCTTTACGTACAATCATCTGTGAACGCTTACGCATCAATTCAGTTTTTCTTTCGACCAACTGCATTTTAAAGGTAAGCAAGTTATCATAGTTCTCTACACCATTCAATGACTGGGTTGCTACATTACAGAAGTTGATAATTGTAGCTGAATGATAAATCTCTTTTAATTTAGGTACAGCTACATGGTCTTCATACAAACTAAGCAAATTCAGCAAATATCTTGCAAGTTTAAGCATTACTTCTTTTACTTCTGCTGAATTACTATCTTGCAAAGTATCTATATAATTTTCCACCGTTGTCTGTAATCTGGCACGAGAACCTTGCCTCAACTTTGAGTATAACAGAAGATAAAGGTCAATGAAATAGTTATCTATGATTTCATCTTCATCCCTTATTTGTGCGTTAAACTTAGCAGGATACGTAATAAATCTAACTAAGAAAACGGCAGGAATTATCAAAAATAAAATATTGATAAGTCCTAAAGGAAGTGCAACCAAAGAACAAAGTAAAGGAAAAGCATATTTACCCCTTAATTCTTCTGGTGTATAAAGCCTATCTAATTTTTCGGCTCTTATCTCCAAACGTTGAATCCAATAGTTATGCTTTTCATATTGCAAATCGTTCATCAAAACACCCCTGAACATATTTGTAACAAAAGCATACATCTGTAAAAGTGTTTTTTCTCTTTTACGTTGATTGCTTAACTTACGATTTTCTTTAATCTCACTTACAACCTTCTGAGATGTAAGCATAATTTCAAAGACACCAAATATCTGTAAGATAAAGAAAACCGCTATTGCTGTTGCCAATATTAAAATCATTACATAAGTAAAACTCATAACAGCCCTCCGTATCTTAAATTGCCTGAGACTTAATCGTAGTTATATAGGATAAAACTCCGAATACTACTAACAACATACAAATCAATAAAAACTGACCTACAGGATTTTGCAAGAAAAACTCTCGTGAAAAATCATCTGTTATCATCAAGAATATGAAATAGCCACCTGTCATCAATGTTGAAATAAAAAACTGTGCTTTCAAATTAGCAAATGCAGATTGGTTTTCATCTCTTAACTGTCTTCTTAATCTGTTGGTTTCTGTAATATCTGAGAAAATATCCAACATTTCCTTTTCACCAACGGCCTCATAATAAATAGCTTTCTGTGCAAAGTCATAAAATACTAAGCCTAAGTTATCAGCTAAAATATACATAGCATCTGGAAAAGTATAACCTCTATCTTGAATATTTGTTATAAATGCTGCAAAATCTTCTCTCAAACTAGGTGCAAAGTTATCTTTATAAGTGATAATTGCATTTTTTACACCATTTTTTACCTCTGGTACTATAAGGTCTATTGCATTCATAACATCTGCTTCTCTTTTTTCCATTCGTTCAGACACCATAACTCGTGTCATAATCAACAAACAGATAAACAGAATACATACTAACAACGGTGCAAAAAATACATTTAAACCTAGCACTAGATTGATAGTTATACCTATTATCAATGCCATCAACGCCCAAAACAACAAGTAACCTACTGCAGTAACACCTTGTCGTTTTAAACCCAAAGCTATCAACTGTTCATTTACCCACATATATAACTTGGCAAGCAAACTATTTCTATGCTGATACACATAACGTTGTAAAGCATACTCTTTAGTAACTGAATAGGTACCTATCTTCTTACTTAAATTTGTCAATACCGTAGATAATATCACTTGTATCTGAAAACTGAAAAAATATAATAAGATAATACCTATAACAATAAGTGTTAGCATTACAAGGTTCTTACCTATTGCTATGTTATGACTCGTATCTAATTGAAACATAACAAGTTAA
>JAFXWR010000102.1 GCA_017542725.1 Lachnospiraceae bacterium
ATTAAAAAATATATAAAGAAGAAGTATAAGATTGATAGTGTATCCTTGTGGGCTGATTCACCAACTTACATAGTATTTAGAAATAATAAAAAGAAGTGGTTTGGAATAATAATGGATGTGCCATATAACAAAGTGTATCGCAATTCTGATAAAGACCACATAATAGATGTAATGAATGTAAAACTTGACCCTGAACTTATAACATCCATTAAGAATACTAAAGGTTTCGCACCAGCATATCATATGAATAAGACACATTGGGTAAGTATAGAAATTAGTAAGGTAAGTGATACAAAAATTAAGATTTTAATAGATATGAGTTTTAGTAATGTTTTATGAGCCACACAAGTGGCTCTTTTTTTATGCTATAATTATTTTATGTTATCTCTAATTAAAAAGATTTATTATGACAACTATGGAGTATATGGTGCTAAAAGAATCTATGAAATTCTAAAATTGAGAGGTCATAGTATTGCTTATAAAACAGTCTATTATCAATGTCTAAAGAATGGTCTTGTGTCAATAAGGCATAAAATCAAATCACTTAAAATACAAAAACCAGTAAAAGAATATACAAGAAGTAGTCATATAGTAGCAAATAACATAATTAGATTACTTCCAAGAACCATAAACGAGGTCTGGGTCACTGACTGGACACGATTTTATGTTGAGAGTGTAACGGTTTATTTGTATGTAATTATGGACTTATTTAGTCGCAGAATTATAGGGTATGGCTATAATACTATGGGAGAGACTGTAGATACACAAATTGAGGTGTTAAGGGAAACGATAATAAGCCGAAGTCCAAGTGATAATTTAACGATACATTCCGACAATGAAGATGGTTTTAAAGATAGATTTTATAGAGAAATAATAGATAGACTTGGTATTAACCAGTCATTTAATTTTGTAATGTGTAATAACAACTTTATGGAGTCATTTAATGCAACATTCTATAAAGAGTTTTATCTACCATCATTTTTAGATGATAATTATTTTATAAAGAAATTAACACTTGATAATTTTGGAACAGAACTTAAGAAATACATCAATTTTTATAATAACAAAAGGGCTCATTCATCTCTTGGGTACATAACACCACGGGAATATGAATCAACCATAAGAACATATGTGCCAATTAAGTATCGTAGACAAATCTTGCATGTTGATATAAATGCTTGCTTCGCTCAATATGAGTGTATTCTTAATCCAAGCCTTAAGGGTAAGAATTTAGTAATTATAGGCGAAGAATATAAAAGAGATAGAATAATAGTATGTGCGAGTTTAGAAGCAAGAAAGTATGGCATAGGTTGTGGCGATTCTTTGCAATATGCACGATTTAAATGTCGTGATTTAGTGGTAAGAAAGAGTAGCAAGAAAGCCTATCAGAAAATAAGCGAGAAGTTCTTTGAAATACTATATCATTATTCTGATAGAGTAGAGCCATATGGTATAGATGAGGCTTGGGTTGATGTTACACACTCTCAATTATTATTTGGTAGTCCTTTGCATATTGCTGAACTTATAATGAATGAACTAAAAGCTACTATGGGAATTACTGTATCAATAGGTCTATCTTATAATAAAATCTATAGTAAATTAGCATCTGATTTAAGGAAACCTAATGCTATTACACAAATACCATATAAGTATTCTAAAAAAATAGTGTATAGCTTACCAGTTGAGAATTTACTCTTTGTAGGTGAAAGAACTGCTGAGATGTTCCACTTCTATGGCATAAATACCATAGGTGATTTAGCATTCGCACGATTCTCTGATGTAAAGGCAATTGTGGGCGAAAAATGGGCGAATAAACTCATAAACTATGCAAATGGCCAAGAGTTCTCAGAAGTAAGGCTCTATGGCGAAACAGTGCAAATTAAGAGCATTTCTAAATCGGATACTCTATATGCTAATGCTACGGATTTTGACACACTTAAAAAATCAATCATTAGATTATCAGAAGATGTAGGTGCGAGATTAAGAGATGATAAAAAAGTGGCATATGCCATAGGTGTAAAACTTCGTGATAAGTATTATAAAGACCATAGCATTCAAACTCAACTTTATTATGGCACAAATAGTGGTATGGAGATTAGTGATGAAATTATAGATTTAATACTCCATAAAATGTATGGTATAAGCACACAAATGATGAGTCTTAAAGAATACTATGAATTAGAACATATGAAACTTAAATATGAAGTGCGACAAGCAGGTGTATTTGCTTTTAAGTTAAGGGATGAAGAAATGGTCAGAAATAGTAAATATACACAAGTTGAAAATGTTGGCATAAATAGTAAATATACACAAATTGATAAAGCTATAGACAAAATTAACAAAAAGTATGATAGCAAAGTTATAGGGATAGGTAGTAGATTTTCGCCTTGGTATGAGAGATTTTTATAAAAAAATCTTATAATTTTAGTTTATAAAAAACGCCAAAAATGGTATAATAATAGATATTAAATAGACTCTTAAGAGTTTAAGTTTTTATATTGGAAAAAAGGAGTTTAATGTCTGATATGATAAGTGTAGATGATTTTGATAAAGTTGAAGTGCGAGCTGGAACTATTATTGATTGTAAAATAAACAAAAAGGCAAGAAAGCCAGCATATGCATTAACTATTGATTTTGGTAATTTTGGAATTAAAAAATCATCAGCACAAATAACGGTGCTATACAAACAAGAACAGTTAATAGGCAGGCAAGTAATTTGCTGTACTAATTTGACACCTATTCATATTGGTGATATTACGAGTGAAGTTAGGATACTTGGAACTGAATCTGAACAAGGAGTTGTTTTGCTTATGCCAAGTGAAAAAGTAAAAAATGGTGATAGAGTTTTTTAAATAAAGGATGGTGCTTTATGAATAAAGTAACACTTAAAATTGAAGGTATGGCTTGTCCTATGTGCGAGTCGCATATCACAGATGCTATTAGAAAAATTTATAGTAATGCGAAAGAAGTGAAAGCATCACATACAAAAAAAGAGGCTAGTTTTATTATCGACAATGAAGTTGATTTATCAATGATTAAAGATGCTATAGACAAAACTGGATACAAATATATTGATGGTAAGATAGAACCATACGAGAAAAAGAAGTTATTTGGTCTATTTTAGTGCGACATGTTTTGGACATCCATTTTAGTAGAATTAAGTTATGAGAAGAAACAAATTA
>JAFXWR010000103.1 GCA_017542725.1 Lachnospiraceae bacterium
AAATTAACTGAGTGTAAATTCAAATCCATGAAAGCAAAATGCAATAAAAGTCCTACAACCGCACTTCCTATCCCTTGTCCTCTGAAAGTATGATTGCCAATAATAATACCTAATACTGCTGCCTGTGCGTTACTTGATAATATTGTAAGACTACAATTACCAATCAATTTAGGCTGACCCTCTTTTGGTTGTACCCATATACCAAATATTGATTTAGTATTACTATGCTGATGGTCTACCCATTCTTTTTGCTCTGAGTAACTAACAGCTTTAGCATTACGTCCAACATATTTTGCTGTGTCAAAATCATTCATCCATTCTGCATACGAAATATAATCTTCGTCACCTAAAGGACTTAATATTACTGTTACTTTATTTTTACCAACATCTTTGGCTACCCGAAACTGAATTGGCATATTTCCCATAGTTAAACCTCACAGATTTTTAAACCATACAATAAAAATAGCGTCATCTTCTACCTGTCTGTCACAAGTATCTAAATCATAACCCTCATACTTTGTGGGGTTTTTCACATAATCTACTAACCTTGTTATAGCATAATCTGTCATAGGAAATTCATCACAAACCTTTGTTATTTCCTCCCGTGTGTAAATTCTACAAGAACAAATTTCATTAAATGTACCATGATTATTTAACACTTCAATGGTCTTTTCACTAAAATCAGACTTAGGTGCATTATAAATATAATCATATTCTCCCACATATTCACTTGAAAAATATCTTAAAAATGGTAGAACATTAGCATTGTTACACTCTTTTGGATAATAAGACCAATATAAAATAGTATACATTTAAATAAAATCCCCTTATAAAATTTTTAACAACTAAACTAAAAAATATTCAAACTATACTATTATTTTAATATCTGAGCATAAATATGTCAATATTTATTTAGTTATCTAACTGAG
Organism: Lachnospiraceae bacterium; assembly: GCA_017542725.1. The sequence continues at coordinate 930 of JAFXWR010000103.1, forward strand.
CTAACATATCAACAAAATCCTTATCTCGTAGGGATAATTCTATACGTTTGCAGCTTTCCATTATTTAAGCCCTTGAAATATAAACATAATTGTAGGTATATTCCAACCATCCCCACACATATTATAAATATGTGAGTCAGCTAAAGGTGTCTGATACCATTCTGGTATTCCTTGTAATCTCTTGTATTCCGTAGGTGTTAATTTACGTACTTTACCGTTTTGCAACACCTTCTTTTGTGTATTACCGCCCCTACAAGCTGTTAATGTAGGACATTTATAAGCTGGATTTTGAACTCGCTTTAATATATCATGACCGTTTATGTTTAATAAACAACAAACCGCCTTTGTCATATCTGGCTCTGTATGTTCTTGTTTATACCAATACTTATCCTCTACTTCCTCTTCAGACAACATTATATCCTTTAAAACGCTCTCATCATTTGGAACTAAACTAAAATCTAATGGTATATTAGTCCAATAATTACGTAATCTATTCTGTGCAGAAAAAGAACCACTATTTAATAGTGTCGGCTCAATACCCATTTCTTCTGTCATTACATTCAAATCAAATTTATTATCACTATCTACATTTTCAACTAAGAAATATACATCAGGATTGTTGTTCTTTTTAATCCACTGTAGTATGTAGTTACAATCAAAAAATAACCCGGAAATTCCACTAAGACCTTCATGATAACCGTCATGTGCTATTGTTGCTCTTGACAAACTTCTACATGGGCTACCAAAACACACTAAATCTATTTTAGGTAATTCTGCTAATCGTTCATCTGTAATCTCTAATACATTACCTAACTGTACTGTATTTGGAAAATTAGTCATTGTAGCTGCAATAGAATTTTTATCTATCTCACTTGCATAATAATTATCTACTTTGATTCCTAACTCTTTTAAAGCTATCTGTGCGCAACTCATTCCATCACATAAACTCAATACATTCATAGTTTCAACCTTTCATCATATAAATTTAAACAAACTACTCTCTTATATTATCATATTTTCCTCAAAAATAAAGATATTCATGAAAAAACCCTATCTCTTGATAGAAATAGGGTAGTAGGAAATAGTGAAAGTACTTTATGTGTAACTTTCACAAACCTAAATGAAATTTAGGCTTTACATATATGACATAAGTTACAATGTCCTTAATATTTATTATAAAATACTTATAGTAAAAGTCAACAAGTAAATTATTTCACAGCATTTAATGTGTATATTTCAGAAACCGCTGCAACCATGCTATACTTTAAAGCATCGTCAGATGTTAAATCATAAGCATGAGCAAACTTATCTACATACACCTTAAAGTTGGTATTAGATTCGTACAAACGCTTTAAATAATCCATAATCTCCTCCTATGTGTCGAGAAAACCGTTTATAGGCTTTGATGTTCGTCACCCATCAGCTTATTATACTATATTTTACAAGTTTTGCAATATTTATTTCGGTATTTATTAGAAATAGTCTTATATTGCACAATTTTTGTTTCGCAAAGTCGCAAAAATAAAGACTCTACCAAGTAAGCCTTAGTAGAGTCCTATCATTTATTTAGTTTGGGCTACACATCTGGTTATATCATTTTGATTATACAAACCATTTAACTCTGCTTTTTGTAATAACACGCTTGTATCTACCTGTAAACTCATTAAATCTTGTGACATTGACTCTTTCAATAAGTTCTCAAACATAATAACAATCTTTGTTAATGCGTCTGATATAATCTCTTTTGTTTTGTTTACTTCTTCAGTATCTATATTATCATTATTTAAACCAGCATAAGCCTGAATTAAATGTTGTACTGTAGGTATATATTCCGTAGGCAAACGTCTTAAATTACCCTTATTATACTCTGTATCATCTGTGTTCTTTAAGATTAACTGAGTAAGCCTATTGATTTCTGCTACATTATGTTTTACAACATCATCATGCAATTTTGATTGTATTGTACATAAATCTTTACTGAACTTCTGCAAACTATTCTTATAATCAGTATAAGTAAGAATACCAAAATTTCTATTTACTTCTGTATTTTCTGTTCTTACCTTTTTAACTATCTCTGCTACTCTTTGTCGTTCCCTATTTGCGTCATATTCAGGTAAATGAGATATTGTAGGTTCATAATCCTTTTGTATTATTGTAAAACCTAAACAATCACATAAATGTAATCCCACTATAACAAAAAACGCAAAACCTATTAAACAAATAATAAAATAGCTAAGAAACCCATCTATAAAACCCTCTGCGTAGGATTGCATCTTTTGCAAAATTTTCCAATAAAAGTCTTGCCAATCACCTATTGCTTTTACCAATACAAAAAGACCCAAACTATTAATTAGTCCTATAAGTGGCATTAAAATAAATATACCGTACATTACTTTTAAACCACTTCTCTTTGTTTTCATAACGTCCTCTTTCTATCAATACGACTCTGCATATCATCTATTACGTATTTGATAATTTAAATATAAACCCTACTCTTGCAAAAATATATCATCATTATAGCAAATTAAAATCACTTATTTAGCTGAAACGGAGAATTCATATTAACAAGTCCATTTAAAGTAGCCTGTTGCACCATAGTCTTAGAATCTACTTGCATATTTAGCAGCTCATTAGCGGAGGCTTCCTTTGCAATATTCTCATAAATCTCAACACACGTTGCAACAGTTTTTCTCAACATCTTTCTAGTATTTACTACTTCATCTGTTTCCAACATAGTATTCAATGCGCAATAAGACTGTAAAAGGTTATATGTATTAGGTATATAATGCTCAACCAATCTATACAGATTACCGCTTTTATAATCTTTGCTATCTACATTGGTCTGTATAACATACATAGAATTCAATATAGCTAATACATTGTTTCGCATTTCATCATCAGCTACATTAGATACAAACTCGGATAAATCACTAATAAATTCATCTAATACTTTCTTATAACTCTCAAAAGTACCATTCCAAGCATATTTGACTAACTTGGTATCATTTTTTGATTCCGTTAGGACTTCCATGGATTTCATGAGTTCACTCTTATCAGAATCACTATTAAAAAACAATACAAAGAATGCAACTGTAGCAAAACCTGT
>JAFXWR010000104.1 GCA_017542725.1 Lachnospiraceae bacterium
AAGAGTTAATGAAGTATTTTAAGGATAATGGGTATAAGATTGTTGACTATGGAACAAATAGTGAAGATTCTTGTGATTATCCTGATTATGCTTATGCGGCATGCGAAAAGATAATTAATAAAGAAGCTACACTTGGAGTTTTAATTTGTGGAACTGGCATAGGCATGAGCATAGCAGCAAATAAAGTGAAAGGCATAAGGGCTTGTGCTTGTTCTGAAAGCTACTCTGCAAGACTTTGTAGAGAACATAACGATGCAAATGTGGTGTGCTTTGGGGAACGAGTTATAGGAATAGAAACTGCTAAAGAAATAGTAAAAAGTTTTTTGGGCGCAGAATACCAGGGAGCTCATCACGTAAATCGCGTAAAAAAAATTATGGACATAGAAGAAGGCATCTATAAAAGATGATTTATAGAGAGAAAATATTAGAATCAATAGTCAATAACTTCTTTGATACAGGAATTATAAAAGACAGAGATGTTTTACTTGTGGCTATTAGTGGTGGTATGGATTCTATGTGTCTTATGGATGCATTTTATAAACTTCAGTCAGAAGTTAATTATAAACTTATGGCAATACATGTGCACCACGGCATAAGAGGTAAAGAGGCTGATAGAGATTTGGAGTTTGTGAAAGAATACTGCAATTCAATGGACATAAAGCTTATAGAAGAGAAAGTTGATGCAGTTAAGTATGCTAAGAAAAATAATCTTACTATAGAAGAAGCTGCAAGAATACTTAGATATGATGCGTTTGAGAAAAATTGGAAAAAGTTATCTTCGAAAAATTCAAGGGGCAATGTATATATTCTTGTAGCTCATCATGAGAAAGATCAGGCTGAGACAGTTATACACAATATGTTACGAGGAACGGGAATCAAAGGACTTGTTGGTATGAAAATGCAAAATGGAAACATTTTGAGACCACTCCTCAATATAAAAAAATCAGAAATTGAAAAATATATAAATACATATGATGTGCCATATGTAAATGATTCTACAAATGATGATACAAAATACACTAGAAATTTTATAAGAAAAGAAATACTGGACAAATTTGATGAGATAAATAGTGCAGCAATTACCCACATAGCTGAATTATCAAAGCAGGCAAAAGAGATAAATGATTTTATTGAACTAGAGAGTAAAAAGGCATATAAAAAAGTTTTTATAAAAGAAGATGACAATAGTATAGTGCTAAGCCTATCAAAATTTAGACTTAAAGATCGAATTATAAAAGTGGGAATCATAAGAGAAGTCTTTGATAGTCTTGTAAGCACATTAAAAGATATTACTAAGATAAATATTGATGACATAATTGAGTTAAGCGATAAAGATAAAGGTGGACATCTTGATCTACCTTACAACTTGACAGTAGATAAAAAGCAAAATGCACTCACATTTACCAAGCATAAAAAAAATGTGAGTATGAGTAGGAGGAAAAAGAAATGAGTAGAAGAATTGACCCACTTATCACAGAAGAGCAAATTAAAGTAAGAGTAAAAGAGCTTGGAAAACAAATTTCTGATGACTACAGGGGAAAAGATCTTTTGCTTGTAGGAATTTTGAAAGGTAGCATACCATTTCTTTGTTCTCTTATGTGGGAGATAGATAATGAGAAACTTGCAATGGATTTTATGGATGTGTCAAGTTATGGAAGTGAGACAGAGTCAAGTGGAGATGTAAAAATACTTAAAGACGTTGATTCATCAATCAAGGGTAAGAATGTGTTGATAGTTGAAGATATAGTAGACACAGGAAGGACTATGCAGAAACTTTTAGGAATGTTAAAGACAAGAGAACCTGCAAGCTTAAAGATATGCACACTGCTTGATAAGCCATCAAGAAGAGTGTGTGAGGTGAAAGTAGATTATGTCGGATTTGAAATTGAAAACAAATTTGTAGCTGGCTTTGGACTTGATGATGATCAATATATGAGACAGCTTAAGTATGTTGGCGAAGTAATATTTGACAAATAGTTGGTTGTAATTAGTTATATCAAACCTTGTAAAAAAGGAGAATGAAAATGAAATTTGCATTTAAGAAAATTGTAGCAGTATTATTATGTATGACAATGGTGTTCACAAGCACTTTGCCACACTTTGCTAGTGTTGATTTAATTAATAAGGAGGAGACTTCTGAGACTTATGAAGAGTCAAGCGAGCCTGCAGAGCCAAGCGAATCTGTAGAGTCAAGTGAATCTGTAGAATCAAGCGAATCTGTAGGGGCGAGCACTGCGAGCCCTGAAGAAGAACTAGAGTCTGATGAAGTAGAATCAAGTGAGTCTGAAGAATCAAATGAATCTGCAGAATCAAGCGAATCTGCAGAGCCAAGCGAATCTGCAGAGCCAAGCGAATCTGTAGGGGCGAGCACTGCGAGCCCTGAAGAAGAACCAGAGTCTGATGAAGTAGAATCAAGTGAGTCTGTAGAATCAAATGAACCTGTAGAATCAAGCGAGCCTGCAGAATCAAGCGAGTCTGTAGGGGCGAGCACTGCGAGCCCAATTATCGAAGAAGAAAAAGTTGCGACAGAGAGTAATACTGTAAAAGAGGAAACTTATGATGAGATAGATATAGCTACAAATAGTGAAGCTCTTAAACTTGATTTAGATTCATTAGATAATATAGCAACAAATAGCGAACTTTCATCTTCTAATGAAGAGGAAATAATAAATTATGGTTATGAACCATTAGATTTTGAAATACCTGCTTCAAAAGGATTATCTAAAAATAGATTTGAAGGACTTTTGGGAGCATCTCCAATACCTAAAAGTTATGATCCGAGAGGAATGGAAATTCGTGACGGATTTCCAATCTTGCCACCTGTAAGAGATCAAAATCCTTATGGAACTTGTTGGGCATTCTCAACCATAGGTATGTTTGAGACATATTTGAGACTTCATGGTATGGTTGACAATGAAGAAGACTCAAACTTAAGTGAGGCAGCACTCACATATTTTACTCAGTATGGTTTGCTTGAAAAAGAAGTGACAAAAGATGGTTCAGCCAATTTAGATAAACCCGGAATAGAAGGTTTTGATTACACTTACATAACTGATAGAAAAAAACTTGGTATTCTTGGTGGAAATCAGTCAAGAGGGTTGCTTATTATGTCAGCATTTCTTGGTGCAACTATAGAAGATGAAAATTCTAAATATGGTCGTGCTACAGCTATATTTGATGAAGATGGTACTGGACTTGATGGTAGCTATGCTTTTAACAAAAATGACTTTGCACTTAAAAATGGTATTTTCTTAAATGCAACAAATAGAGATATGGTTAAGCAGGCAATCATGGATAATGGCTCTGTGGGTATAGCATATCATGCTGGTACATCACAACCAGGTGAAACAGGAGGAGATGCAAAGTTTTCTCGTGAGCATGAAGGCCAATGGTACTATTATACAGGAAATGGGGCACTTGATTTAAATCATGCTATACTTATAGTTGGATGGAATGATGATATTCCAAATGATTGGTTTGAATGTATGGGAAAACATCCTGCAAATGGTGGTGGATGGTTATGTAGAAATAGCTGGGGACCTACAACATCTTGTACAGTTGGTGGCTATTTTTGGATGTCTTATGAAGAACCTACATTGTCTGATGGTATGTTTACTGTAGAGGCAATGAGTGCAAATACATATAAGTATAATTATCATTATGATACAACTGCTTCAACTAGAGCGAGAAGAGCAAACATCACTAATCATCCAGTATATTATTCAAATTTATTTAAAGTTAGTAATGATGAAGATCAAGTGTTGGAAGCAGTAAGTGTAGCATTTGATAGTGCAGATGTTGAATTTGACATAATGGTCTATACGAATGATGAACAAATGAAAAATCCTGAAGACGGAGAGCATAAACTTACTCAATCTTGCTCAAAACAAGCGGCTGGTATCTATACTATTGAATTAAATAAAAAGATTGGATTGCCAAAGGGAACATATTTTTCAGTAATTTTTAAAGCTAAAGATACTTCTACAGTAATAGATGGAATCAAATATATGTATATTTTTAGTGACGAAAATTATACTGGCGGTAGTTACACTAATGTAAATGCAGCTAGTGCTGGACAGAGTTTTTATAAAAGTAATAATGGTAGTCCAGAATTGTGGGACGATATAAATAGTAGCGATCATCCAACGTGGCCTGCAGGCTATGATCAAAATAATTCAGACGGCAATGGTCATGGAAATAACTATAGAATTAAAGCACTTACCAACCCAGCAAAGCCATACACATTGTCATATGGTTGGTATGATGATGATGATACAGCAGCAGGTATGAGTGCAAATGATATAACAAAGATTACATTAGCAAAAGGAGATGCTCCTACAGGAACTGATGCAAATTGGGATATAGCTGATAGTAATGGTTTAGTTGGATATAGAAAGGGAACAGAAGTTATAATTTATGCACCAGAAAACGGCTCTTTTGTTGCAGCAGAAGATAGTAGCTTCTTATTTTCTGGAAAAAAAGAAGAAGGTGGAGAGTATGTTATAGATTGGGATAAGGCATTCACTCAGTGTAAGAGCATAGTAAATCTCAATTTCCTTGATACAAGCAATGTGACAAATATGTCAAGTATGTTTGAAGGACTTGGATATAACAATATGTGTGGTGAAGATGGTTTGGTTGCCAATCCTGAAGTAAGCATAATAGATGTATCAAGTTTTGATACTTCAAAAGTTACAAATATGGCTCGTATGTTTGAGTTAAGTGCTGTTAAGAATATAAATGTAAGTAACTTTGATACTTCAAAAGTAACTAATATGTTTGCAATGTTTTCGCAAGCAAATTTAATTGAGAACCTTGACTTGAGAAATTGGAATGTAAGCAGTGTTACTAATGCTGACACAATGTTTGGATATAGTTTATCTATAAAAGAAATTGATTTAACTGGACTTGCATTTACAAATGCTAAGTTTTTAGATAATTTATTTAGCAATTGTCCTGAACTTAAAAAGATTATAGTTTCTAGCGCATTTACTATTGGTTCGGCTACAACTGAAAATATGTTTGAAGAATGCCCTAAATTAAGAGGTGGAATGGGCACAAGATATGTAGATAAATTAGTTACAGATGGAACTTATGCCCGTATAGACCAAGGACCGGATAGCACCGCTCCAGGATATCTAACTGGTGACACTCAAGGCCCGATAATGATAACATTTAATTTTGATATGAACGGACATGGGACTCAAATTAGTCCAATCCAAGTTGAAGAAGATACAAAGTTAAGTAAGCCAACAGATCCAACGGCGACAGGTTTCACATTTAATTATTGGTATGAGAATGATGAAAGCATGGAGTTCGACTTTACTCAAATCATAGAACTTACTTCACAGATGACAAGGACACTTCATGCTAAGTGGACAGCAACTACATATAATATTACTTATGATGTTGACGATGGAACTCTTCCAGATGGAACACAGAACCCATTTACAAAAACGTATGGTACACCAGCAACCTTGGTAAATCCTACAAAGACTGGATATGCGTTTGCTGGTTGGTATAGTAATCCAGCAAAGACAACTTCATTTGATGGTACTACTGATATAAGTACAATTCAAGATGATAATAAAACAATCTATGCTAAGTGGACACCTAATCAGTATACTGTAACTTATAATTTAAGTGGCATAAGTGCTACTGCACCAGCAAATATTACAAAAACATATGGTACACCACTTGCGACAGGAGTGTTAAAAGATCCTACAGGTATTCCAGAAGGATATAAATTTGATGGTTGGTTTAAAGAAGCAGCATTAACAAACCAGTGGACAGGAACTGATGATTTAACAACTAGCACAAGTACGCAAACTATATATGCAAGATGGAAAGCAACCATTACATATGATGCAAATGGTCATGGAACAGCACCAGCAGCAGTTGATGTTATTTTAAATGCTGATACTACACTTCCTTCAATAGAAAATGTGACTGGATGGACATTTGATACAGCTAATAGCTGGTATGAAGAAGCAGGCTGCTCTACTAGAGTGGGTGCTGCAGGCGGTAGTTATAGAGTAACTGTACCAAAGACATTCTATGCAAAATGGATAGAAAATGAATTTAGTATAACACTTCATGAAAATAGCGGAACATATAAACCAGGTTACACAAAACCTACTAATAGAAAGTATACAGAGGCAGTCACTCTTCCAACAGATGAAGAGATTTCAAGGACGGGATATAGTTTTGCTGGTTGGTATGGCAATGATGAATTTACTGAACCAAGAATATATCAAATACCACAATATACATCTAGTCCAAGTGAGTATTGGGCAAAGTGGATTGAAATAACATATGATGTAAACTTTGTTTTGAATAATGGTACATTAATTAACTATTCAAATCCAAGTAGCAGAAAATATTCACAAAGTTTCACACTTCCAGCTGGTGATGATATCACAAGAATAGGATATACTTTTAGAGGTTGGTATGAAGATCCAGGATTTGCAGGATCTGCGACGACGATAGTCCCAGTAAATACAGCAGAGGCAAAAACTTATTATGCTAAGTGGAATGGCATAGGATACTCAATCACACTTCATGCACTTGAAGGAGTGGATCCAACAACCGGAACAGCAATAACAGATTTAAATTATACATCAGGACAAGGTGTAAGCTTACCTATGAATTATGTAAAAAATAATCTTCCAATCGTTGCTTGGTAT
>JAFXWR010000105.1 GCA_017542725.1 Lachnospiraceae bacterium
CTTAAATAATTATAGGAAAGAGACAGTAAAAGGCGATATATTATCATACATAGACGGAGTAAAAGTAAGTAGTAAGTATGAAGAGGATGAAGAGTATAAGTATATATTAAATAGGGATGAGACAACATTAAGAGTTAAGAGGATGCCAAACACACATAGACATATGGTGTGTGGATTAACTACATGCACACATAATACAGAAGCACATACAAAAGTGTTATCATATGAGCCACTTACTGATGATTATATAAATTATAAAGGGCTTCCAACAAGTGGAGATTATTATTTAATACAAGAAGTAAATTTAAAGAATGCTGTAGAGATAAATGGTGATTTAAATATATGTCTTAATGGATATAATATAAATACTAAATCAGCATTTAATTCAGGTGCATATAAGATGGTATTCACTAACTGTAGTGAGATATCAAATGTAATAAGATCAACTGATTCAGTAATATTTAGGAGTTCAAACATAGAGGTATATGGAAAGACAAATAGATTACCAATAAGACTAATAGGTAGTGAGATTTATAATGATAGTAATTTAGTAAGAAGTGGAAAATTAATATTAACAAATGTATTAATCACAGAGAGAAATGTAAATAGTGGAATATTATTTAGAGTATCAACAAACAGTGAAGTAGTGCTTGATAATGTAGTAATAAATGAAGTAGAGTTTGATAGCTTGTTTGATATAAAACACGGTAATGTATCAATGTATGGCTCAAATTACATAAGAGAGAATACAGTGAATAGGAATATGTTTGTATTAGAGAATGGTAGTTTAACGATAAAAGAAGGTTCTAATACAAATATCATAGAGAACAATATAAAAGCAAATAACAAGAATAGTAGTGTCATATATATGAAGGATAAGACAGTAAATAATGTATATGAGTATGGCACACTTAACATGGAAGAAAATAGGTTTACAGGTGTAGGAGTAGTTCCAGAGATATTATCTATGATATATGTAAGTAGTGATTCTAAGATTCACACAAGAAATACAACTATAAGGGTATCAACAAGTAGTGTAGATAGTAGTCTTAAATCATATGAAAGTAGAGTATATGGAGTATATTCAGACAATGTAAATGGAGCATTTGTAGCAGATGGAGGAGTATTTAATACAAATGAATCAAGAGTAAATATCTATTTAAATTCTTCTGATAAGACAGGCTTAGTATTTAGTAACTGGAAAGAAGAGACAGTTATGGAGTTAAGGAAACATAAAGAGGTGTTTATACTTCATAGTGCATATAAGGCTGACACAAAGAACACATATGTAGTAGCATTATCAGAGCCAAATATCAAGATAGTAAAAGCGGAGCATAAGAATCACTTCGTATGTGGCACAGTTAGTTGTGCAGGTCATGAAGGTTCGTCTATAAGACATACTACAGAGATTACATATAGTTTACTTGATATGGATTATATAAAAGCATATGGTTTCCCAAAGAGTGGATCATATTTTGTTCTTGAAGATTTAGAGATAGAAGAGTCAATAATATATGAAGAAGAGGATAGTGTATTAAATATATGTCTAAATGGAAACTCTATAGACTTTAAAGATTATAATATAATAGGCAATGTAACAACCACTATAAATATATGTAACTGTAAAGAAGATTTATCAACAATAAAATCAAATGGCGGAATATATTTATTTAACCAAGGTGAAGTTAATGTATTTGGAACTAAGGGTAAGAGCAATAGTAATAACAATATAAAGATAAATACAAATATGATATATTATAATACATTAGGTGGGGCTTATGACATTCAATATTGCTCATACAATGTAAACTATGAAGGAATAGAAGGAGCAATGGTAAATCAGCCAGCAATAAATACAACTAAGAGAGTAGTGATAGAGAATGCTGATATAACTAAGTTTAAGACAACAGGATTTATATCAAATGCTAGTAATGCTAGTGAGTTTTATGGAAATGTAAACATAAAGAATAACGAGTTTGCAAATTTCGTAATGCAATTACCATTTAGGGTATATGGCAGTGCAAAAGTAGAGATTACTGATAATAAGATAGTAGCAAATAGTGAATTAGTAGATATAATAAGAGGAAAAGAAACAGGCACTTCTCATTTAGACTTATACGGAAGTTTAACTATAAAGAATAATACATTCGTAAAAGGGACAGTTGATGATATAGAGAGATTTAGTAGTATATATGTATCAGAAAACAATGTTATAGATTTATTAGATACTGCTGGAAAAACTATATATAAAAATGCTAAATTAGTAATAGAATCTAACAAGGTAGATAATACTACATTACTTGATAGTGAAGAAGAAAACCATGTATATGACATATTTAGTAATAAGACAACAGGAATTTTAAAACTAACAGGTGTAGCACAATTTAATACAAATAGTTCTAAGTTTAAAGTATATATAAATAGTGCAACAAAGACAGGAGTAATATTCTTAAACTGGAAAAGTGAAACTGTAGTAAGTTTATCAGGTTATAATAGGACAGTAACACTTGATAGTAAGTATGATGAAGTAGGTGAGTATGCTTATTACATGAAGAGAGCTACAGAGAGTAACACTGTAGTGATAGAGAGGGAAGCTTCCCATGTTCACTATGCATGTGGAGACACTATATGTAACCATAGTGAGTTATTACATGCTGAGAGAATATCTTATAGACCTATAACAGAAGACTATATAGAAGAGTTTAAGTCAATACCAACAGAGGGTAATTGGTATTTAGTAAATGATGTAACTATTATAGATCCTAAAGTTAAAGATATAGAGATATCAGGAACTTATAACTTATGTTTAAATGGACATGGTTTTGTGACAAATGTAAATGCTATAGATGGAAATGGAAATGATGTAAATATATCTAACTGTCAAAATACCACTGCACGTTTAGGCCTTCTTGAGGATAAATATGCATTTAGTGATGGTAATTTATCACTATATGGAAAAGGAACAGGAAGAATAAAAGTATGTGCAGGAAAATTATATGCTAATAGCATAGCAGGGAAGAGATTTTATGCATACAATGTAGATTTACTTGGTGGAGTTGAAGATAAAAAAGGTGATGTGGAATATTATAATATGGACGGAAATACAATAAGACCTTCTGCAAAGACAACTATAATTTTAGACAATGTAAATATGAGGGGATATATGGTAGATAACTTATATAAAGCCTCTGATTCAGTAGCAGGAAGTGAGATAAGAATATTTAAGACAGTAAATATAATAGAGAACAGAATAAAAGATAAGATTATAGACTTAAATAGTGAATCTATATACATAGATAGAAATGCAACACTTACTATTAGCAGTAATAGTATAATATCAAAACAGCCAACAGTAGTAAGTATGGGAGATAATACAAACATATATGCTTATGGTAGCTTTAATGTATATGGAAACACATTTAAGAAAGAAAGTAGTGTAAGTGTATCAAGAGTTAATGCAGTATATGTAGGAAAGAATTCAAAGATACATGTAGGAACAGAATCAGTTTTAACTATAAATGAGAATAAGAATGATGAAGACACACTTAAAGAAAATGAAACTCATGCTTATCAAATTTATAGTGATAATAAAGACGGATTCATAGTGATAGATAACGGAAGGTATGATGCAAGAGATTCAAAGGTAGAGGTATATATAAATAACACAGATGGAGAAGGAGTAGTAATAGACAATTGGACTACTGACACAGTAGTAAGCGAGTATAGTTATGAAGAGATGATAAGCCTTGATAAGTATTATACTAGTATAGAAGGAGCTACATATAATACCATATGGGTAGGAAGTAAGGTAATCATACAAAGACATAAGAACCATAAAGTGTGTGGAGTAAATGAAGGTGATGCTTGTGTGCATCAAGTAATAACAACACATAGCGATGGAGTAGCATATGTAGGTCTTACAAGTAGGACAAGTATTCCTACAAGTGGTAATTATTACTTACTTAAGAATGTAGTTCTTGATAGGGATATAGTATTAACAGGAAATTTAAACTTATGCCTTAACGGACAGAAGTTAGATATGAACGGACATATCATAAAAGGAAAAGACTATGCGATAAACATCACAAGTTGTTATGATGGAGCAAATGCAGAGATAGTAAGTAGTAGTAGTGATTATTTGTTTAATAATCGTTTTGTAGAAATATTTGGAATAAGTAAATCAAATAGCATAAAGATTTTCACAAATAAGTTAGCAACATTTAAAGAAGATAGTCAACATAGATTAAACTTATTCAATGTAGATATAAAAGGAACAGGGGACTTAGTAGAGAGCTTAGTTAAGTCAGAAGGAAGTTATTTTGACACATATAATAATGTAACTATAAGTAGCATAAGTGCAGTTAGAGTTATAGACTATGATTCAAGTGTGACAGATGCAACATATGCTTATTTCATAAACACTGTAAGTCTCACTGATGTTATAGGTAGGGATAGTATCATAAGAGTTAATAACGGAAGAAGTATAGAGAATGTAGGAGGTAGTGAGTTATCTATAACAAATAGTAGATTAGAGTCAACAGTAGGAACAGCATCATCAGTAATTAAACTCTTAGGTAATACAAAGTATCGTGAGTATGGAACATTAAGAATAGAAAATAATACATACCATTCAGAGATAAATAATATTTTAAGTAGTGTATATATAGCAAGCACATCTACTATACATACAGCTACTACTAAGGTTATAGAGAGAAATAATACATTATCAAGTGATAGCCTTGGAGTCCTACATGGTATTTATAGAGTAGGTAGCGAAGCAATGTTTATAAGTGATGGTGGAGTATTTGATAACACAAGATCTATAATGACCATATACTTTGAGTCAGATGACATGACAGGAGTAATCTTTAAGAAATGGACAAGTGATACAGTATCTGACACAAGAAAGATGCAGGAAACATTCATACTTCACGATAATTATAAGAACATACCAAGAAGGTCATATACAGAGGAAGTATCAGATGATGATGAGTTAAAAGTGTATATAGGGCATGCACATAAATTGTGTGGTATATATAAGGATGACCCATGTACACATGAGGGGCTACCAAATCATACAGAAGAAGTAGTATATAGCCCAATGACAAAAATAAGGAATACAGGTAAATTTTATCTTGATAAAGATATAACATTAACGAGCAATGTAACAGTAGCAGGTGACTTCTATTTATGCTTAAATGGCCATACATTAAATACAGGTTCATATAGATTTATAAATACAGTAAGTAATTACAATGTATATATAACAAACTGTAAAGAGCCAGGGTCTATTAGCATGACAGGAACAGAAGTATTATTTGATGGAGGAACAATAAACTTATACGGAGTAGCAACACAAAGTAATTTAAAGATTAAAGCGAATAAAGTATATGCATCAAAGAGAACAGGAGAAGGGCTTGTAGCATATCATACAGAGTTTTCAGGATACAATAATCCTAGTGTATCAGGAAATATATTCTCATTCACAGACTCAGGAGAATCTGGAGTATTTAATGATGTAGAGATAAAGGACTTCCATGGCGAGCACCTTATGTATCAAGCAGCACAGATAGGAAATGAGCTTAAGTTCATAAATGATGTAAAGATACATAATAATGAGATAACATACCATATGTTTAGACTTAACGGTGCCGAGATGACAGTAGAAGAGGGAAGTAAGTTAAGTATATATAATAACAAGATGGTAGTAGATAACGGCTTAAGTTCTATCATGTATAGTCATACAACAGGAGCGACACATATATATAATAAAGGAAGGATGGAGATAAAGGACAATACATTTGTAAAAGGAACAGCACTTTCAAGAAATAATTTAAGTGCATTCTATGCAACACATACAGGCACTACAATATATACATATAATAATTCTTCTATATATATGGATAATAACGAAGTAGACAACGAGACATTGTTAAAGAAGGAAGACCATACATATGGAATGTATTCTATAAATAAGAGTGGCTTAATGGAGCAAAAAGAGGGAGTATTCTTATCAACCACATCAAAGATTACAGCATACATAGCAACTTCAAGGACTGATAGTAAGCTTGCAACAGGAATATTATTCAAGAACTGGAAGAGAGATACAGTTGACTACTTAACAGGCTTTAAGAGTTCACTCATGATAGATAGTTTGTATGATAACGATGATAAGTATGCATATGTAAGGAAGATAAATGAGAACAATATAGTAATCTTAACAGAAGATTTGCATAAGCATTTCGTATGTGGTAAAGAGTGTAATCATGCGACAATATCAGAGTTTGGATCACATAAAGAAAAGATTAACTTTGAGGGACTTGATAATGAGTATATAAGAGATTATGGATTCCCAACAGAAGGAAAATATTATTTAAAAGAGAACATATCAGTAGGTGAAACTGTAACATTAACAAAGGATATATATATATGTTTAAATGGCTATAATTTAACAAGTGCGAACTTCAAAGGAAAGAGTATATATATAACAAATTGTAGCAGTAGTAATAGTGGAAATATTTATTCAAAGAATAGTGAAGCGATGTTCACCAATATGGACGAGGTTCATATATTTGGTAGAAGTAATATAAATAGGATTTTACTTGCAACAAGGAAGTTAACAGAGAATGTACCAAAGGTAGAAGTTCAGAATGTAAATATGTCAGGCAATTTACTAACAGGCAATGTATTCAACAAATTGATAAGTGAAAATGAGATAACATATTTAGTAAATACAAGTGTAACAGATTTCACAGTTTCTGATAAACTTATAGATACAGAGAAAATAGTTCTTGATAAAGTTGACATAAGAAGTAATAAAGTAAATAACGGAGCGATTATTGAGGCTGAGAAATTTGAAACATATAACGAAGTAAACATAACAGTTAATGAAGCAAAAGGCTACATAATGAATGTTTTAGATGGAGAGAACTATATACATAGTAGCTTACTCAATATAGATAATAATATATTATTAAGTAGTGAAGATAGTATTAATGCAGGCTTATATGTATCAAAAGATATACACATGACAGGAAATATATCTGTATCAAACAATAAGTTTAGTGTAATGGAAGATGAGAAGATATATGCAGGAATATACATATCAAGTAGTTCATTCATAGTAAATAATTCATATATCAAATCATATGCAAATGAAGTAGTAGAAGGAGATAGACATATATATAATATATATGCAAATGAGTTATTTATAGTAGAAGATGGAAAAGGACTTAATAGAGTAGATACAGTTGCAGAGATTATACTTAATACAGAGAACGGCACAGGAAAAGTCATGTATAATAGTAGCAAAGCAACATTATCAGAGTATAAGAAGATATTCAGTATAGATAAGACAAAGAATAATAAATTATATTTTGAGATAGATGATGATAATTATTTGATATTAACAGATATTCATAAGCATTTCTTATGTGGAGCAAGAGATGAGTGTAGCCATATAGGAATAGACCCACATAATACTACGATATTCTATGATAAGTTAGAGGGTGATTTAACTACAAGCGGAAAGAAATATCTTGATAATGATTTAACAATAGACAGTATCATATTAGAAGATGATATGTATTTATGTATAAATGGACATAAATTAACAATGAATGGAGCAATAAATTTAAATGGACATAATTTATACATAACAGATTGTAGTGATGATAAAGGCGAGATAGAGGTAGTATATAATGGATATGCATTTAGGAATGGTAATTTACAAATATACGGAGACAGTGAGAATAAGATAGAGATAATAGCAGAGACAATAGTGTATGATAGTGAGAATCCAAGTTATAATATGCTTTCATACGGAGTAGATTTTGTCGGAACAAATACATTTAGAAACCAAGTAGCATTTAGACTACAAGGAAATAATAATAAGTTTGAGGATGTAAGTATCAAGAATTTCTCATCAAATGGCTTAATAGACATAGGAGGAAACTTAACACTTTCAGGAGAGATAGTAATAAGTGAGAATGCATTAAGGAACAATACAGATACCAAATCAAAATTAATAAATGTAAATAATGAGTTAGTAGTAGGAAGTTTAGCAAGTGTAAGTATAGTAAATAACAATATAAGGATGACAGAAGAGGGAGCTACAGCGGTAATGCTTGATAGTACATATGGTGCTAGATTAGATGTAGCTGGAAAACTTTCTGTATCTGATAATAACTTCTATAAGATGGATGTAGCGACATTATTAGATAGTGTATCAGCAGTGTATGTAGGATCAAGTGGACTTATAGAGTTAAGTGGAAATATGGATGTAAAAGACACATCTATAGTTGATAATGGAACAATAAACACATTACCAGTATATGATATATATTTAGATGGTAATGATGGAAGAATAAGAGTTGACAATATGTTTGATCCAAAAGGTAGTGACATAGGAGTATTCATAGGAAGTAGTGAGCATTATGAAGGATGTGTAGTAAATAACTGGAATGAGTATTCAGTTGTTGATGTTGAAGATTCAAGATTTATAAGACTACATAGTTATTATGGCAATCAAAAAGACATAAAATACGACTTAGGCATAGATATGAAAGGTGGCAGAATAATGATAGGCTATGAAGATAGACATGTGCATATGGTATGTGGAGAATTAGAAGGAGTAGAATGTAGTCATAGTGAAGATATAGAAAGTCATACAGAGCGCATAATATATAGAGCCTTAACAAAAGATTTTGCATCAATGCCAAACTATGGATCATACTTCTTATATGAAGATGTATCATTTAATCAAATAATAAATGTAAATGATGTATTAAATATATGCTTAAATGGATATACATTAAGAGGAGTAAGATTTACAGGTGGAGGACTAATAAATATAACAGACTGTGCTCTTAATGATGAGAGAGGAAAAGGTGCAGTATTAGAGGATGGCTCATCTACTGATGAATACATGTTTAACAATATAGATGTAAGCATATTAGGAAAGAGACCTATAACTATAAAGACAAGTAAGTTAATGTATAATGATGGATATAACTACTTAACTACTTATAATGTAATACTCACAGAGAAAGATGATAGTGTAGTAAACAATGTCATAAATGTAGTAGGAAGTGGAAAAGCATATATATATAACACAGTCATAAGTAGTTATAGTAATGTTAATACATTAATGACTATAAAGACAGGATATATTTACAATACAGAAATATATAATAATACAGGAAATAGATTATTATATAACAATGGGCTTGGAGGCTTTGTAGATTTAAACAATGTAAAGATATACGAGAATACATTTAAAGATAGATTAATAGTAAGTGA
>JAFXWR010000106.1 GCA_017542725.1 Lachnospiraceae bacterium
ACATTATCATCTATTAGAAGCAATTTATCGCGTTTATCAAGTTGCTTTATCCTTATCTCGAGTTTTGACGCGTCACTTCTCGTTTTAGTTTTCCACACAGCGACTATTTCTTCCGGTTTATGGCTTTTTGTAAACTTAGCTCCCTTTTTAGAATTATTTACTTTTGCATGTTCGGCAAACCGTCTTTTATAATCAGTTGCTATGCCAGTATATAATACACTACCATCACACTTTAATATATATACATAGTATATTTGAACTGGTAATTCTTTTTTTTGCACTGGTGATTCATTTTTATGTAGGGGCGAATGCTTGCAGAGGCCTAATTGTTGGCACTTTTTATTCGACCCCACTTTTCTTCTTTGTTTACTCATACATTTTACTTTTCATTTTTCGTTGCCAAATAATTCTGAATTGATGTAATCGCATTTGCTCCATCAGCGCAAGCAGTTATAACCTGTCTTAATTGCTTCTTTCTCACATCACCAACTACGTATATGCCTTTAACACTTGTCTCGCAAGTTTCATCTGCTTTTATATAATCGCCGTCCATTTCAACTTTGTCTTTAAGAAGTATTGAAGATGGATTCATTCCTATTCCAACAAATACTCCATCAACTGTTAGCTCTGACATTATAACATCATTTTTACCCTTTATAAGTATACCTTCAACTTTATCTTTTCCAATGATTTCTTTTACAACTGTCTCGTATAAGATTTCTACATTTTTAGCACTCTTAACTTCTTCCTGCAAAATCTTAGTAGCTCTTAATTCATTTCTTCTTACTATCAAATATACTTTCTTAGCAATTCTTGATAAAAATATCGCATCTTCAACAGCAGTATCACCTCCGCCAATTACTGCAACTTCTCTATCTTTAAAAAACGCTCCATCGCAAGTAGCGCAATACGACACTCCATTTCCCACAAATTCATCTTCTCTATCAAATCCACCCTTTTTAGGACTGCCACCAGTTGCAAGAATTATAGTTTTAGTTTCATACTCTGCATTTGCAGTTTTAACCTTTTTTATGTCCAAATAAATATCTGTTATCTCTGTGACTTTTTCGCCTTTCATCTCGACATTTAGTTCTTTCGCATGTTTCTTGAAACTATCGTGAAGTTCTTGACCAGATACATTGTTAAAGCCTGGATAATTGCAAACTTCATAAGTGTTACAAATCTGGCTTTCAACAGCATATGGGTCATACAAAAGTAGAGCATTTAGACATGCTCTCTTAGCATATATAGCTGCTGTAAGACCAGCAGGACCAGAGCCAATTATTATTATATCATAAACCATAATTACCTTTCGGGCTCCTACATATATATTCACACCTATGAGAGTCCGTTATTCAACTCAATAATATCTCCTGTATTATACATTTTGCTTGTGATAATATTATGTATTTTTTCAGCAATTTCATCGCAGCTCCACATTCTTCCGCCATCTAATGTTTTAAGAAAATCTTTCATCTCAGCATCACTCAAATGCTTATTCATATCTGTGTCAACTGCACCTAATGCAATTGCAATGACATCGACATTGGAATCTTTTAGTTCTTTAGCAAGAGATTTTGTAAATGCATTTATTCCGCCTTTAGTCATAGAATAGACTGACTCCATGGCAGAACCAAGTATTCCCCACATCGACGAGATGTTGACAATGATTCCTTGCTTATTTTTTATCATTTGCTTACTTACTAATTTTGTAGTAAGAAATGTGTAATCAAGATTTGA
Organism: Lachnospiraceae bacterium; assembly: GCA_017542725.1. The sequence goes on from JAFXWR010000106.1 coordinate 1,741, forward strand.
ATAAACTATATCTTTATATTTTTCATAACTTACATCTTGAATTAAATTGTAGTCACACTTGCCAGCGTTGTTAATGAGTATATAAATGTCACTTGGCAGGTCGATCTCTTTTATTTCGCCTTTTATAGTTATAACTTTTCTTTTAAATTTATTTTCTATATCTGATTTAATTTCGTTCAACGAATCTATGTTTTTTTCACAAGTTAAAAGCAAATCATAATTGTGTTCTGCAAATTTATAGGCAAGAGATCTGCCGATTCCTCGGCTGGCGCCTGTTATTATTGTATACATATTTCCTCCGGGCTCGCAATGCTCGCCCCTACGATGCGGGCGGATGATATCCGCCCCTACAAATTCAGTTATACAATCATTTGTTGGTCATATACCTCACTTAAGAAAACACTTGGAGCAGGCTCCCGTTTTCTGCAATGATGGCGAAGTTTTTTGCTTAGAGTTTTAGCACTGTTTGAGTGCCGCAGGCACGAGTTTGCAAAACTCTTACAAAAAACGAGCCAGCGCTTGCATAGAAAACGAGGGTTCTGCGACGTGTTTTCAAAGTGAGGTATAAGTCTAACTATATAATGTGTAATAATTCTAAAGTTATTCTGATGATGAATATTATCATAACTGCAATCATTATTGGCCTTGCAATATCCACACCTTTTTTCATAAATAGGTTTGAGCCAAGATAGTTGCCAAGCATATTGAATAGTCCACACACTATGCCAAGTGATATCAAAACTCTTCCAGATGATATAAAAAGCACTAGTGCTCCCATATTAGTTGCCCAATTTATTGCCTTTGCAATACCATTCGCATCTTTTATGTTCATCCCAATAATTTTCACAAAGAAGATGAGTAAAAATGTCCCAGTCGCTGGTCCATACAGACCATCATAAAATCCAGTTACCATTGAAATAATTAATGCCTTTATAAAAACTTCCTTAGTTAGTTTTGCACTAAAGAATATTTTTGGTTTTAGAGCTTCTTTGTTTAATACAATAATAAGTGTAACTGGTAGTGCTATGAGCATAAATATTTTTAAAAAATGTTCTGGTATCATCATTTGAACTCTTGCACCTAATGATGAAAAAATCATTGCAATAATTACGCATGGCACTGAAAGTTTCAAGTTCACTAATCCATTTCTCAAATAGTTTCCAAATGCAACAGTTGCACCCATTCCAGCCGATAATTTATTTGTGGCTGATGCCATAATAGGTGGAAGTCCAGCTATGAGATAACCAGGTAGCGATATAAGACCGCCACCTCCTGCTATAGCATCTACAAATCCTGCTAAAAACACAAGCGGGCATGCAATTAAATATGTAAATAAATTTATTTCCATTATTTACTCTCTTTTGGCACTTTATAAGACTTTATTTTCTTATAGCACTCATTATAGTTTTTTTCAAAGCGACCCAAATCTTTATACAGCTCATACTTATCTACTTCTTCTAGATTTGGGAATATTGCTTCATCCTTTAGAACTTCTTCACCATCTCTTTCTTTTATCAATTCAATAGTTTTTAAATTTGATATTCCATAGTGCATCTCATCATAATTCATAAGAGCAATTTCTGGATCAAGCATGAAGTCTATCCATTTCTTTGCAAGTTCTTTGTGTCTTGCACCTTTTGGTATAACCCATGCATCAATTGTAAAATTCACACCTTCTTCAGGCAAGATGTATTCATATTTATAATTTGAACCATTTTCTTTTATATACTCTACTTCACCACTATACATAACTGCTATGCTTCCATTTCCAGCAACCATCTTATCTCTAAGGTCATCTATCATATATGAGTTGACTAGATGCTTTTGTGCAATCAAGTCTTCTGTCGCCTTATCCAACTCTTCTTGTTTCAATGTGTTAATTGAAAAATTATTTTTCTTGAGTCCTACCATCATCAAGTCTCTCATGGCATCCTGCATCAAAAGTTCACCCTTGTAATCCTCATTCCACATATCAGCCCACTTTTTTGGATATGGTAATTCCATATCATCAAGTTGAGTTTTATTATAAATCATGCCAAGAGTTGAATGCACATATGGAACAACAAAAGTATTATTTTTATCAAAAGAACTAATAATCTTCAATATCTTTGGATCTATATTATTGTAATTAGATAATTCTTTTATGTCGTACTCATAAAGCATACCTTTTTTAATCATCTTTTCAATCATATAGTCAGTCGGACACAAAACATCATACATCCTTCCGTTTGACGATACGACTGCATACATTTCTTCATTAGTATCAAATTCATCATAAACAACTTTGCAGTTATACTTTTCTTCAAACTTGCCTATAACATTTACATCCAAATAAAGACCCCAGTTGTAGACAAAGAGTTTGTTCGTTTGATCTTCCTCTCTGTTGCCACAGCTAGATGCTGTAAATATGGTTAAAAGTATTACTAAAAATATTTTTAATTCTTTTTTCATTAAATACGACCTTATTATTTATTATTCTGCATCGAGCTTGAGCACCGCCATAAATGCCGACTGCGGTATCTCCACCGCCCCAAACTGTTTCATTCGCTTCTTACCTTCTTTTTGCTTTTCAAGAAGCTTCTTCTTACGAGTTATATCACCACCATAGCATTTCGCAAGCACATCTTTCCTAAGAGCTTTTATTGTTTCTCTTGCTATAACTTTGCCACCTATAGCTGCTTGAAGTGGAATTTCAAAAAGTTGCCTTGGTATTTCTTCTTTTAATTTCTCACACATCTTTCTGCCACGTTCTTCAGCAGAACCTCTGAATACTATGAAAGATAGTGCATCGATGTTCTCTTTATTTACAAGAATATCAAGCTTACAGAGATTTGATTTTGATAACCTTTTAAATTATAGTCAAGTGATGCATAGCC
>JAFXWR010000107.1 GCA_017542725.1 Lachnospiraceae bacterium
CCTATAGAACTGCAAGAATTGGTATTAAGAGGAACAAATACTTCATATGATAGTTTGAAAACTCATTATAATTTTGATGAGATGTCATTTTCAAAATTAAAATCAGTTTATAAACAAAATACTGGTAATTCTTTTGAAGATACTGATTTTGAATCATTTGGTATAGTGAATAGCAAAAGCGAACTTACAAATGCTGGAGTATTAATTGCAGATGAATGTCCACTTAGACATTCAAGAGTGTTTTGCACAAGATGGAATGGGTTAACTAAAGCATCAGGAGTAGTTGATGCTATTGATGATAATGAATATACAGGAAGTTTAATTATTTTACTTCAAGAGGCATACAATTTTGTATTAAGAAATTCTAAAAAGGCTTGGATGAAAGAAAATGATAAGAGAGTAGAACTTCCTGACTATCCTGAAAGAGCAGTTATGGAAGGAATTGTTAATGCTCTTATACATAGAAGTTATACTGAGCTAGGTAGTGAAGTTCACATAGATATGTTTGATGATAGGCTTGAAATATATTCACCAGGTGGTATGGTTGGCGGTGTATCTATAAAAGATGTTGACATTTTAAATGTTCCATCCAAAAGAAGAAATCCAATACTTGCTGACATATTTGGCAGGCTTAAATATATGGAGAGAAGAGGTAGTGGATTTAAGAAGATTATAAATGCATATGAAACACAGCAAAATTACAAAGAGAGTTTAAAACCTGTATTTAATTCATTTAATAATGACTTTATTTTGACATTGTTTAACTTAAATTACAGTGCCAATGTCCCTCAAGATGTCACCGATAATGTCACCGATGTCACCGATAATAGAGGTGATAATATCGATAAGTTTATTGTAAAATCAATTAAATTAAACCCTACCATTTCAACATCAAAAATTGCTGAGACTTTAAATGTATCTAAGCGAACTATCTTGAGGCATATTGATGAACTTAAAAAGAAAAATATTCTTAGATATGTTGGTGAGCCTAAGAATGGATATTGGGAATTATTATAATATACCAATAAAAATAAAGTAGATGATCAATTTGCCGAGGTTGGCAAATTGATAACACATGCAAGGGGCAGAAAAAAAAACTCATGTTGGACGAACAATTAATTAAAGTGATTTTTTTATGGAAACCAAAGAAAACATAACTGTCAATAAGAAACCCTGCTTTCTCTATGATACTGAAAACCCTACAAGCATCTTAATCCAAGCAATTGACGAACATGATTTAGAAGTTCTTGATAGTGAGATTTTGAAGATTAGAGAATTGTCAAAAGAGAAGTTTATACTTCTTGCATTTTTGGTTGATAATTGGAATGATGATTTATCGCCTTGGATTGCACCTACAGTATTTGGCAATGAAAAGTTTGGTGGGAAAGCACATAAAACATTGGAATATGTTGAGAATGATTTGCTACCATATTTGAAAGAAAAATATGGAAGTGATAAGAAATTATATATCGGTGGTTACTCGTTGTCAGCATTATTTGCACTTTGGGCTTGTTATAATACAGATATATTTGATGGAGTAGTAGCAGCATCGCCATCTATGTGGTTTCCTGGTTTTGTTAAATTTGCAAGAGATAATAATATCAAAGTAAATAAAATATATTTAAGCCTAGGTAATAAAGAAGAAAAAACTAAAAATAAAACTATGGCAACAGTGGGAGACAACATAAGAGAGTATCATGATATGCTAAGTAAAGATTCAACAAAAGAGGTAATTTTAGAATGGAATGAAGGCAACCACTTCATAGATTCAGATATGCGGACGGCAAAAGGATTTGCTTGGATTATGAGTTAAGCAATGGAGGCAAACGAATAAAATTATGTTTAGAAAAATGAGAAGATTTAAACAAGAGTTAAGTCAAAATGAGTGCATAGAACTTTTGACTAATGAAAAAAGAGGAGTGTTATCAGTCATTGGTGATGATGGTTATCCTTATGGCATACCACTCAATCATTATTATGATAAAGAGAACAATTGTATTTATTTTCATGGGGCGAAGGAAGGTCACAAAGTTGATGCGATTACAGCTAACAACAAAGTATCATATTGTATAGTTGAAAAAGGAAAAAAGCGAGAAAATCATTGGTCATATGATGTTAGAAGTGTGATAATATTTGGGAAAGCATCTTTTGTAACTGATTTAGAAGAATGCAAGAGAATAGCAAGTGCGATTTGGTGGAAATTTGGCACTGATGAAAAAGAATTAGAAGAAGAACTTAAACATTCTTTGTCAAGGGTTTTATGTTTAAGGGTGGATATAGAGCATATGACAGGAAAAATTGTAAATGAGTCATAAGAGATAAAAAAAGAAGGTTGGATGCCACTTTTTGGTGCGAAAATAGAAAATGGGATGAGATTAAAGAGAAAAAACTTTAATTGAGGGCGGAAGCCCTTTTTTGTTGATTTTTAGGGCAAATTCCAATAATAATTCAATTGTATTAACACTAAAAATACTATATAATAATATAGTAATACAACAAGTCATTTTTTTGCGTGGGCGGATATTGTCCGACATAACAAGATATGATTGTTTAGTGTTATTTTGAAAAGTTTAATAAATTGTTAAAGTTTTTGAAACAAATAAAATAATAGGAGTGAGTATGGAAAGTACAGATTTTAAATGGAAGATGAACACTATGCCAAAGTCTGATGACAAGAATCTTCCTATAATGGATGTGAAAGAAGTTGAAAGAGCAAAAACATTTCACAGAAGTTTTCCTCAGTATACTGAGACACCATTAGTTGATTTAAAGGAGATGGCAAAGTATCTTGGACTTAGCAAGGTATGTGTAAAAGATGAGTCTTATAGGTTCGGGCTCAATGCATTTAAAGTTCTCGGTGGTTCCTATGCTATCGGTCGTCATATAGCAGACGAACTTGGAAGAGACATTGAATCAATTGATTACAATTATCTTACAAGTGACCAACTTAAAAAGGATTTGGGAAATGTTGTTACTTTCTTTTCTGCAACTGATGGGAATCATGGTCGCGGAGTTGCTTGGGCAGCAAATAAGCTTGGACAGAAATGTGTAATATATATGCCAAAGGGTTCTACACAACTTAGACTTAAAGCAATTCAATCAGAGAATGCAACTGCCACTATAGAAGAGTTTAACTATGATGAATGTGTAAGAAAGGCAGCGGCTGAGTCTGCAAAGATTCCACATTCAGTTGTCATTCAAGATACAGCTTGGGAAGGCTATGAAAAAATTCCATCTTGGATCATGCAAGGCTATGGAACTATGGCATCAGAAGCAGGAGACCAATTTGATGAAAGACCAACTCATGTATTTGTACAAGCTGGTGTGGGCTCACTTGCAGGTGGAGTTGTGGGATATTTTACAAATAAGTATAAAGATAACCCACCAATATTTGTAGTGGTAGAAACATCTGTTGCAGATTGTTTATATAAAGGTGCAGTAAAAAATACTGGTGAGACAGCAATAGTTGGTGGTGATATGGATAGTATCATGGCAGGACTTTGCTGCGGTGAGCCAAATATTACAAGTTGGGACCTACTTAGAAATCATGCAAATTGTTTCATTTCTGCAGAAGATAATGTTACTCGTCTTGGAATGAGAATGCTTGCAGCTCCTATAAAAGGCGACCACCCTATCACATCTGGTGAGTCAGGCGCTGTGCCATTTGGTGCACTTGTTTCTATCATGATGGATAGTAAGTATGCAGACTTAAAGAAAGAATTAAAACTTGATGCAAATTCAAAAGTACTTCTATTCTCAACAGAAGGCAACACTGACCCAGAGCGTTATGAAAATATCGTATGGGGCGGAAAAGATCGTTAATCGTAGGGGTGAGTTTCACAAGCCCAATATATAAAAAATAATTTTGGAGGGAATAAATATGGCAAAGTTAAGTAGTGAGCAATTAGCTCAAATCAAAGAAAAAGCAGAAGGCTACAAAAAGGATATGGTTGCTTTCTTAAGAAACATTGTAAAGTATCCTGGAGAGTCTTGCGGTGAGAAAGAACACATAAGAGTTATAAAAGAAGAAATGGAAAAAGTTGGCTTTGATGAAGTAGTAGTTGACAAGATGGGTAATGTCTATGGCTTCATGGGAAAAGGCAACAGAATTTTCGCTTTCGATGCTCACATTGATACTGTTGGTATTGGAAATAGAGACAACTGGAAGTTTGATCCATATGAGGGATTTGAAGATGATAATCAAGTAGGTGGTCGTGGTGTTTCTGACCAACTTGGTGGAATTGTATCATCTGTCTATGGTGCAAAGATAATGAAAGAAATGAATTTGATTCCTGCTGATGTAAAAATAATGGTAGTAGGAACTGTTCAAGAGGAAGACTGTGATGGACTTTGCTGGCAATATATTATAAAAGAAGATAAGATTGTTCCAGAGTTCGTAGTATCAACTGAGCCAACTGATGGCGGTATTTATAGAGGACATCGTGGTCGTATGGAAATCAGAGTTGATGTTAAAGGTGTTTCTTGCCACGGATCAGCACCAGAAAGAGGAGACAATGCTATCTATAAGATGGCTGACATATTAGAAGAAGTTCGTGCCTTAAATGAAAATGATGCAAATGGAGAAATTAAAGGTCTTGTAAAAATGCTTGACCCTAAGTTTAATAAAGATGCTGAAGCAGCAAACTTCCTTGGCAAAGGAACTATAACTGTATCTCAAATTGGTTACACATCACCAAGCCGCTGTGCAGTAGCTGATGGATGTTGGGTATCACTTGATAGAAGAATGACAGCAGGTGAGACATTTGAGTCATGCTTACAAGAAATAAGAGATTTACCTGCATGTAAGAAGTATGCAAAAGATGTAGTAGTGTCTATGTATAATTATGATTCACCATCTTATACAGGTCTTGTATATCCAATCGAATGTTATTTCCCAACTTGGTGGTTAGATCCAAAGCATCCACTTTGTGAGTCAATGGTTGAGACATACAAGAGTCTCTTTGGCACTGATAAGAGAATCGGAACTAAAGACACTATAGAGATGAGAGAGAAGAGACCACTTCTTGACAAGTGGACATTCTCTACAAATGGTGTAACTATCATGGGAAGAAATAAAGTTGACTGCATCGGCTTTGGCCCAGGAGCAGAAGCACAGGCTCACGCACCAAATGAAATTACTTGGAAACAAGATTTAGTAACTTGTGCAGCTATGTATGCAGCACTTCCAACAACACACGCTGAGAACGCAAAAAAATAAATCGTAGGGGCGAGTTTCACGATCCCCAATAAAATTAAAGGAGAATAAAATTATGGATTTCAACAAAGCTATCGAAGCATTAAGCAAATTAAATTTTAAAAATATGTATGAGGGAGATTTCTTCCTCACTTGGGATAAGACAGACGATGAGATTAAAGCAGTATGGGAAGTTGCAGATGCACTCCGTGCTTTAAGAGAGAGAAACATCTCTACTAAGGTATTTGATTCAGGACTTGGCATTTCACTTTTTAGAGATAATTCTACAAGAACAAGATTTTCATTTGCATCAGCTTGTAATCTTTTAGGACTTGAGGTTCAAGACCTTGACGAAGGAAAATCACAAATAGCTCACGGTGAGACAGTAAGAGAAACTGCAAATATGATTTCATTTATGGCAGATGTTATCGGTATAAGAGATGATATGTA
>JAFXWR010000108.1 GCA_017542725.1 Lachnospiraceae bacterium
ATCTTGAAGGTGCTATTAAATCAGTGCCATTATTAAGAAATGAGAAAGTAGAGAAGTTAGGAGATTTATATATAAAATTAAATAATGAATTTGAGCAAGAGATAAAAAATTATGAATTAACATATGCAAATAGGACAAACAAAAAAGGCGATAAAATTTTTTATGGAGTAAATGGAAAAGAAAATATTGATGAAATGATAAATAATGATTATGTAAACGGTATTGAGAGTATAAAATATGTTAAAGGTAATTCACCTGGTAGAAAAGATGGAGAAAGTAATTTTGTTGATATGTTAACATTTATGTCAGTGGTATTTGGTGCAGATATAGATAGATATAGTGATGAAGAGTTGCTTAAAATTTTTGATAAATTATTTGATTTAACTCATACATTCAGTGGGACATCTACAGAGTTGTATCCTTGTGATCATGGCTGTAGTTATGTTAAATATTACTGTGGAGATGTAAGAGTTCATGGAGACATAGGCGGAGATAGTGTAGGGTATTATAGGAGTGATGCTTTATTAAATGAAGATGGAGAATATGGTTTAATGTTTGACCCATTTTTAGTGAATAAGAAATCAAGTTATACAGAACTTACTGAATTAGCAGGAGATGAAAATGAATTAAAAACCACATATCAGTATAAAGATGTAAAGGTTACATATTCGCATACAGAAGATGGGACTATAGAGGAACACTCTATAGTAACAAAGGGCGATACAGTTCGCCCTATAGATGATGAAATATATTCAGTTGTGGAGCCTACTGGATATTGTCCAGTATGTAGTGGAAATAGACAAACATTCACATCTACTACAAGGAAGTTTGGAGGGTGTGTAAGCCATGTAGAGTGTCATTGTGTAAATGCCAATAGTGAAATAATCTATAAAGATGAAGATGATGAAACAGGGGACTGGGTTGATTGGTATATGGGGACAGATAAAATGAACTGTGATAATTATAGTGTAGAAGGAGCAGAGTGTAATCACGAATGTGATTGTGAAGATGAGTGCACTCATGAGTGTGCTGACCCAGAATTACTTGACACAGGTTATTATGTATGTAATGGGCATCCACATTTTGCATGTCCAGGGCATATAGTAGTATGTTGTTTTGGGCATACAAATCTGAATTTAGAAATAAAAATTATGTATTATGAAGAAATGATAGACACAATATATAATATTTTAAGGTAAAAAGGTGCTTTATGAAAAAGAAAATATATGGTATAATTTTAGTTGTAATATTTGGCTTGATACTACAAAATAAATGTTTTTGTAGAGAGTATCAAATTGATTCAAGTAATGTAGAGCAAGAGTTAAATTTCTGGAATGGGTGGAAATTGTTTCATTATGGTGAAACTACAATAGATTCAAAAAAAGGCGATGTGATTACATATTATACACCAGTCATAGTTAAAGGTGAGTATGTAGGAAATTATAAAAGCGAAGCAACTATGAGAGGGTATGGATATTATAGTTTTGATTTTAATAAACATATAGTTTCACTATTATCGTATATGAAAAATAAGATTACTAATTATGATACAGATTTTAAACCAAAAAATTCTGATAAAGAGAGTGGTTTAACAGTTAGAGATGCAATAGATAATACCATAAATAATATACTATTAAATTGGTATTCAAAAGAGTATGAGGAAAGCGAGTTTTCTGAATTTTGGACTAAGTGTATATCAAATAAAAATAGTGCAATAAAGAAAGAGTTAAAGAAACTTCAAAATAATTTTTATTTTGAAGCATATGCAAAAAATGCCATAGACAAACTTGAAAGCTTGATGGGTGAAAAGTTTAGTGATTTAACTGATAATGAAGTCACAGCACTTAGGGGAGTAGTGTTTTCAATAATGGAGGCAAGATATAGAAATAAAAATTTTAAAGGAAAGACCAATTTCAAATTAAAAGTAGAAGAAGGAGATTTAATACCATTTCTTGTTAATATTAAGAATTTAAATAAGATAACAAGGAATACAATAACAGGTAAATATGAGCCAAAAATAGAGTTCCCAGACTTTGATGAGATGATAGATGGAGCATATCAATATATGTATTATTATGATAGTCAAGTAAGTAATTCAACAAGTCATAGCACAGTCACATCTATTTTCAATTATCAAAATGAAACTTATGAAGAATTAGAAGTTGATTGGGAGGG
>JAFXWR010000109.1 GCA_017542725.1 Lachnospiraceae bacterium
GAGTTGGCTGGGTAACGAAAGAGAATTTATCAAATGGAACTCAAAAGAAGAGATAATGGACGATTTTTGTCAAACCACGGAATATGAGATACCACATAGATTTGCAGAGGATGCAAGATGTGTATGCGTGGGTACAGTAAAGAGCATAGAGGAAGCAAAACAGAAGGTACTTAAGGCATGGGAAAGGGTAGAATCAGGAATCGTTTATGCACAAGTAGAAACCACAGGAATACCAAAGACAACGCAAGAGATAGCACAGCGTAAGTTCAATGAAGAAAAGAAGTTAATGTCTTATGTAGCAAAGAATAATTGTTATGATAGGAAATCAGCGACAATAGGTTGTAAGAATTGTGGAAGTTCATTAGCAACAAAGTATATGGCAGCAAAGAAGTTGAATAAGTGTCCTCTTTGTGGTTCTGAATTAAGAAGTGATACAGTATTAAAGACAATACAAGGGTATCAAGCTAATATAAAGAAATATGAAAAACAGTATGCAGAGGGGATAAAGAAGGCAAGAGGTAAGTCAATATTTTATTATGGTTCTTGTCATTATTATGTAGGCTAAATCTAAAATAACTATTAAATAATTTTGATATTTTCGATTTAAAATTGACGAAAGTTCTATTTTATACTAAATTATAAAAGTATAGAGTAGAACTTTTTTAATGCAAAAGGCGGTATTATCTATGTATAAATTATCCGAATTTACCAAACCTATGTATAAGATAGGGGAAGTAAAAGACTTATTAGGAGTAACGACACAGACACTACACAATTATGAAAAAGAGAGCCTTCTAAAGTTTGAGAGGACGCAGGGAGGACACAGGGTAATAACGAAGAAAGAGTTAGTTCGCTATTTAAGAGATAGGGGGCTTATTGAAGATGATTTGCAGAAAGAAAAATGGGATGTAGTATATGCAAGGGTTGATACTATGTCAGAGGCGAAATTAGGTGATTTAGATATACAAGCCTTTAATGTAATAGAGGGCTTTAGTGAAGATATAAAGAAGCTCAAGATATTTAAAGAAGTAGGGCTAAGTACAGATGATGCTAGAAAGCAATTAAATAAAGTATTAGATATGATTTTACAAGATGAAGTAAAAAGACTTTATGTAGAATCAAAGGGTACGATAGCCAGCACAGGATATAGATATATTGAGAAGTTGTGTAATTATAAAGGTGCAAAGATACATACTTTAAAGTAAAGCGAGAACAGAGAGGTATTTTATAGTGAAACCATCAAAGAATATATTACACGATAAAGGAGTACAGATAGAGGGTTTAACAATAAAGACAAAATTGATTTTATCTGTATTACCAGTAGTATTAGTATCGTTGATAATTCTAACATATGTAACTACGGTATTAAATCAGCGTGTTATTTTAGCGAAATCTAATGAACAAATGACAGCCATATTAAGTGATTATACAAGTAGGGTATCAGGAGGATTAGATACGATATGGACGGAAATGAGTATTCTAATATAAAAGAATGGATACCAATATCAGAACAATATGGTGTACCCTTAATAACTGTATATGAGTTACAACCTTCAGACCATGATATAGGATTACATAGTTATCATACTTATGATGGCGATATAGACGCTGCTATAAGTAATTTTGAAGAGCAGTTTGATGGCGAAGATAATATAGGA
>JAFXWR010000110.1 GCA_017542725.1 Lachnospiraceae bacterium
AGCATCAAGTCTATAAAACTTCCTGAGAGAAAGTTTAAGGGAAGAGATATGGATGAGAAGAACAAAACTCAAGGCAAGAAAAGAAGAAGAAAAAAGAAACTTCATATCTTGAGAAAAATTTTTGTTGCCTTGATTGGTCTTGGGCTTCTTTGTATGTTTCTCGGGCTTGGCATGGTAAAAGGCATACTTGATAGCACACCTCCCCTTACTAGTTTCCACTTTGGACCGACGGCATTTGCTACAAAGATAGTAGATAGAAATGGGAATCTTATGGACACTCTTGTAAAAGAGGGGTCTAATAGAGAGTCAGTAAAATTTAAAGACATACCAGAGAATCTTGTCAATGCCTTTGTAGCTATAGAGGATGAAAGATTTTGGGAACACTCAGGTGTAGATATAAAATCTATAGCAAGAGCAATCTATGGAGTTTTGAAGTCTGACTCAAGTCGCGGTGGAGGATCAACAATTACACAGCAGTTGGTAAAAAATGCTGTATTTGATTCTGCTCTTCATGAAAAAGGTTTTGAAAAATATGTCAGAAAACTTCAAGAGCAGTATATAGCACTTCAATATGAGACTCAAGCTGATATGTCAAAGAAAGAAATTAAAGAGCAGATTATAACTGACTATCTAAATGTTATAAATCTTGGAGCAAATACACTTGGTGTAAAAGTAGCAGCAAGAAGATACTTTGATAAGGATTTAAAAGATTTGACAATCAGTGAATGTGCAGTCATAGCAAGTATCACAAAAAACCCTACAAGGAATAACCCTATCACTCACCCAGAAGAGAACCAAAAAAGACAAAGACAGACATTAAAAAATATGCTTGCTTTAAACTATATTACTGATAATGAATATGAAGAAGCGATAAATGATGATGTCTATAGTAGGATAAAAAATGTTGAAATCAAATCTGAAAATGTAGTATCTGTTTATACTTATTTTACTGAATCAGTTATAGACCAGTTGCAACAAGATTTGGTAAAAAGGCTTGGATATTCGCAGACTCTTGCAACCAACCTTTTATATTCTGGTGGACTTAGAGTTGAGACAACTATGGATCCAGAGATTCAAAAGATTGTAGATACAGAAGTCAATAGAGAGACAAACTACAAAGTAAAAAAGTATTCTATAGATTATAGATTATCTATTAGACATAAAGATGATAGTCAAACTCATTATTCACAAGTAGATGTTCAAAACTATCATGTAAATGTTTTGAAAAATAAAAAGTATGATGGATTATTTGCTAATAAGGACACGGCACAGCAGTTTATAAATAGTTTTAAAGATTCAGTTCTAAAAGATGGAGATTCAGTTGCAGCTGAGACACTTAACTATTTCTTAGAACCACAGTGCTCATTTGTGATGATAAATCAAAATACAGGGGAAGTTGTTGCTTTATCTGGTGGAAGAGGTGAGAAGACTGTGTCAAGGTCTTTAAATCGTGCAACTGTTACTAAGAGGCAACCAGGTAGTACATTTAAAGTTTTATCAGCATTTGCGCCAGCACTAGAGCTTTATAATAAGACACTTGCCACAACTTACTATGATAGTGAGTATGTATATAAAAATAGAAACATAAACAAGACGTTTAAAAATTGGTATTCATCAGGATATCTTGGTTTTCAAAATATAAGAGCGGGAATTGTATATTCTCTAAATATAATTGCTGTTAGATGTCTTATGGAGACAGTGACTCCTGAAGTTGGTATAAGATTTGCAAAGAGACTTGGCATCACATCTCTTGATGAAGTTGAGGATGCAAATCCAGCAGCGGCACTTGGAGGACTAACATATGGCGTCACAAATTATGAACTCACATCTGCATTTGCAGCGATTGCAAACGAAGGAAACTATAGAAAGCCAGTGCTATATACAAAAGTTTATGACCATTACGGAAAAGTTATATTAGATAATACAAAAAATGCAACAACAAGAATTATGTCAAAAGAAAATGCGTATCTCTTAACTTCGGCTATGGCAGATTCAATGGTCGGTGGAAAAGCATTTAGTAGTCCAACTATGAATATAACTCCTACATCTACAAGAGCACATTTTAAAGGAATGTCGCTTGCTGGAAAGTCGGGAACTACAACAAACAACAATGACGTATGGTTTGTAGGTTATTCACCATACTATACAGCAGGTGTATGGGGTGGATGTGATGAGAACCAATCACTTCAAGATACAAAGACAAAAGTAAATAATGGTGGCACATCTTTCCACAAAGATATATGGAGAAAAATTATGCAGACTGTGCACACCACACTAAAAGATAAAAAATTTGAAAAGCCAGCTGCAATTATACAGCGAAAAGTTTGTAGAAAATCAGGGCTCCTTGCAACTGAAGGTTGTGAACACGATTTGAGAGGTGACTGTACATATACAGAATATTTTATAGATGGCACTCAACCAAGGACAAGATGTAATTTACACACATCGCTCGGAATTATAAATATGCCAAAGAAATATATAGACCAAATTTCTGACGATACAAATTACATCACGCCAAATTTCGATGTAGTTCCAATTTTGCCAGATGATACAAATGTGGCACCAACAAGCAATATAATCATCGCACCATCATCAGCAAACGCACCACATTAGTAGGGGCGGATATCATTCATTATCATCGTAGGGGCGAGTTTCACGAGCCCATGTAGGGGCGGACATCATCCGCCCGGAAGGATAAATTATGAAATTACTAAAAAAAATATCAAATTTAATTGTAGCTACAGTGATTGCTTTGAGCTTATTCTCATGCTCAAAGATTGAGACGAGTTTAAATAATAACTCTCAAGTCGCTACTATAAGCGAGACTGATAATAAAGAAAGCGAATATGGAGATAAGCTTTTATCGCTAGAAGGCGATGTATTTACTTTATCAAAATATGCACTTCCAAAAGTTGGTGATAATCTTCATGGTTTCACTGTAGATGCGATATATGATTATGATATTAGAAATGCAAAATTAGTTTTATTTACTCATGAAAAGTCAGGAGCAAAAGCAATTCTTATTTCAAATGATGACGAAGATAAGAGTTCTATTATTGGATTTAACACACTTACTTATGATGATAGAGGTATACCACATGTGTTTGAACACGCATGCCTTGGTGGCTCTGCCAAGTATCCAAATGCAAATACATTTGATGAAGCAACAAATAAAATATATCAAACTTTTATGAATGCATTTACTATGCAACACGCCACTGTATATCCATGTTCATCTCTATCTGACCCACAGCTTTTTGAACTTTATAAATTTTATCTAGATGGTGTAATGAATCCAGATGTGCTTAGAGACGAAAAAAATCTTGAAAGAGAAGCCTATAGATATATCTTAAGTGATAAAAATGATGACATAGCCTTAAGTGGAATTGTATATAGTGAAATGTCTGCAAATGAAGGTAACATTGCCCGCATTGCATATATAGATACCATAAAAACAATGTTTGAAGGAAGTTTTATGGCTTCAGAAACAGGTGGGGCTACCTCTGATATTATTAAAATTGAAAATAAAGATTTAATAGAATATCACGAGAAGTATTATCATCCAAGCAATATGGTTATAACACTTTATGGTGATATAGATTATGAAAGGTATCTTGAATACACTGATGAAGAGTATTTAAACAAATTTGATAGTTCTTATGTTGATAAGTCGGATGATGGATATGTTGAGCAGTATAGTTTTAGGACTAAGACATATGATTTCCCAGTTTCTGCAAATGATGCAGTAGATAATAAAACAGTAATAGTCTATGGCACATCATGTGAAGGCATGAGTGCTTACGAAAGTGGCTTGTTTTCAGTTGTATTAAGTAACTTAGCAAAAAGTAATGGGCCTATAGATAAAAGATTAAAAGAAAAACTACCAAGTGCAACTTATAGCATTGATGATAGTTTAAGTTTGCCTAAACCTTTTTTCTTAGTTAATTTTTCAAATGTCAATGACAGTGATGCAGACACCATCAAAGAAATAGTCGAGGATGCATTTGAAGAGATTTTAAATGAAGGAATTGGAAGTGAAATAGTTGATGAATTAGTTGATAATATAGAAATAGAAAAAGAGAATGCAAAAGATTCTCATGGTTTTGCTTCAAGTGCAACTGATTTTTATGCAAGACTATTTAGCAATAATGGAAAAGATATATTGGGCGATTTGAGATATTATAAAGGTATAGATGATATAAAACCAGCTTATGAAAATGGTGATATTAAAAAGTTGGCTGAAAAGTATTTATCAAATAATGATAAATCAAGTCTCGTGATAGTGGCACCAAAAAGAGGTTTGCTTGAAGAGAAAAAAGAAGCATTGGAAAATAGCTTAAAAAGTATGAAAGAAAATTTGACTAAAGAAGAAATTAACGAGCTCATTTTAAAAAATAAAGACTTTAATGAATGGACGGATAATCAAACCAAGTTTTCTCTGATAAATAAGATTAGAGTGGCAAGTATAAGCTCTCTTGATGAATATAGAGCAAATTGTTATGCATACGAAGAGAATAAAGAGGGAATCCGCTTTATAAGAAGTGATTTAAAAGATGCAAAGAGCAGTTATTTTAACATACTATTTGATGCAAGTGGTGTTAAATACGAAGACTTGCATAAACTCAACTTTATATCCAACTTGTTTTTAGAGATGCCTACTACTCATTATGAAGGTAAAAAACTTGGATCAGAAGTAGAGAGGTATACCTCAAGCTTATATGCAGGACCAGATATCACATATTACGATGGTGGAGGATACAAACCTTATTTTTCGTTTTCGGTTAAGGCATTAGATAAAAACTTAGATAAAGTATTTGAGTTGCTTGAAGAGTTGATGTATGAAACTAAATTTGAAGATGTAGAAATTGCGAGAAATGTAGCATCAAGTACTAAAAATAATATAAGACAGTCATTTAATAGTAATCCTTCTAGACAAACTAGTTTTATATCAACAGTTCAAAATGATGGCGATTACTTATATGACAACTATTTAAATGGTGTAGAATATTTAAGATTTTTGGATAGCATAGGTGAGATGAGCGATGAGGAGATAAGGTCATTGCTCTCTGAATGCAAGGAATTGTTGTTTAGTTTGTACAATCGCTACGGACTTGTTTGTGAGCTGATTTCAAATTTTGATACTATGAAGATACTTAAGTCGAAGTTGATAGAATTGTCTTACGATTTCAATGAAGAGAAGATAAAGGAAGAAGACTATAGCGAACATCTAACACCTCTTAAAGATAAAATAGCTTTAGTATGTACTGGTACCATGCAGTATAACAATATATCTATGCCTATGCTTAAAAATGGAATAGAGTATAGAAGTAGATATGAAGTATTGTCAGGCATTTTAGATATTAACATATTGTTCAATGAGTTTCGTGCAAAGAGGTCAGCTTATGGGTCTTATAGCGACTTTAACAAGCAAAGGGGGCTTATTTATACATATAGAGACCCGAACTTAAAACAATCTTATGAGGTATTTAAAACAATTCCTTCAATGCTTAGACATATAAATATGTTAGATGATGATCTTGATAACTATAAACTAAATGCATATTCTAAATTTGCTTATCCACTCACAAAGTTTAATGCAGCATTGACAGCGATTGAAGAGACACTTGCTAAGACAAAAGTAAAAAGACCTGATAGATATGTGGGTTACATGAAAGAAATTAAAGCACTAACCACAAATGACTTAGAAGATATGTATCAATTAGTTGACGAACTTATTGATAAAGGTAAATATGTAACTGCAGGAAATAGAGAGCAAATAGAAAGTAACAAAGAAATGTTTGACGAGATTATATATGACTATGTGCAATAAATGGAGATTAGAATGGCTCAGATTATTTGTAAAAATTTAGTAGTAGGCTACGAAGGTCAGGTTGTAAGAGAAAATATTAACTTTGCTGTGAACAAGGGAGAATATCTCTGTATAGTTGGCGAGAACGGTTCTGGAAAGAGCACACTTATGAAAACATTATTATCACTTCAGAAACCTATGGGCGGAGAGATTATTTTTGGTGATGGACTTCTTCCAAATGAGATAGGATACCTTCCGCAACAATCAACAGTGAAAAGAGATTTTCCTGCTACAAATTTTGAGATTGTATTATCTGGCAATTTAAGTCACAGTTCATTTTTCTATAGCAAGGAAGATAAAGATAATGCCCTTGATGCTATGAAGAGACTTCACATAGAGAAGTTTAAAGATAAATGCTTTAGAGAATTGTCAGGTGGTCAGCAACAAAGAGTCCTACTTGCGAGAGCGCTTTGTGCAACTAAAAAAGTATTACTACTTGATGAACCAGTGTCTGGACTTGACCCAAAAGTGACAGCAGAGATGTATACACTTGTTAAAGAATTAAATGAAAAAGATAATATAACCATAATTATGATTTCACATGACTTAAACGATGCATTAAAGTATGCCACACACATTTTACATATCGGAAGTGAAGTATTCTTTGGCACAAAAAGTGAATATCTAAATAGTGACTTAGGGAAACAGTTTACTTCTGAGATACGAAACAACATAATCTGTGAAAACTGTGGCAAAAAATTATAATAAACTTTGTAGGGGCGATTTATGATAGAAACATTACAAATGTATTTTCAATATCCTTTTGTGCGATATGCAATGATAGTCGGGGTTCTTGTAGCACTCTGCTCATCTTTACTTGGAGTGACCTTGGTCCTCAAAAGATTTTCATTTATTGGTGACGGACTTTCACATGTTGCATTTCTTGCGATGGCAGTAGCAGCCATATTTCAGTGGACAAACAATATGCCGCTCATTCTTATCGTCACAATTGCTGCGGCAATTGCAGTGCTCTGCATGGGAGAGACAACTCTTATGAAAGGCGATGCAGCAATCGCTATGATTTCTGTTACTTCACTTGCACTTGGATACCTATTTATGAATTTATTTTCTACATCATCAAATATATCTGGCGATGTATGTACCACACTTTTTGGTTCCACATCTATTCTCACACTTTTGCCAGAGCAAGTAGTTTTGTCATCTATACTGTCTTTGGCAGTAGTAGTAATTTATATATTGTTTTATAATAAAATATTTGCACTCACATTTGACGAAGATTTTTCAAGAGCAATTGGAGTAAATGTAAGTTTTTATAATTTATCTATAGCAATCATAATAGCAGTTATAATAGTTCTTGCTATGAATCTAGTTGGTTCGCTTCTTACATCAGCGCTTATCATATTCCCAGCGCTATCTACTATGAGGCTTTATAAGAGTTTCAAAGCAGTAGTCATCAGTTCGGCAGTATTTTCGGTAATCTGTGCTGCAGCCGGAATAATTGTATCTATACTTGCGGGAACTCCTGTTGGTTCAACTATTGTTGGAATTGAAATTATAGCATATGTAGTCTGTGTGATTATAGGAAGAGCAGCTGTAAGGGCATAAAAATAGCATATGATAGAGTTAGAGTATCCATATAAAAGTGAAGATATAATAAAACAAAAGAGAAAAATCAAAAAGGAACTTTTGGATGCAAAGAAAACTTTTATAGATATAAGGATTGCACTCCTTTCTGGCTCTACAATAAATGAGTTAAAAGACTTGTTGGAAATATTTCTTTTAAATCAAGGTATAAAAGCAGAGTTTTATTTGTCGGAGTACAATAAATATTATGAGGATGCAGTCTTTGATAATCCTGAACTTGAGAAATTTAATCCAGACATAGTATATGTCTTCACATCATCACGAAATATAATCCATGATTTTGATTTATCCACACCGGCCGAAAAGATAAATGCTAAACTTGATACGGAATATAATAAATATTTTTCCATTTGGGAAAATATAAAAAAGAAATATAAAGCTGTTATAATACAAAACAATTTTGAATATCCAAGCTATAGATTACTCGGCAACAAAGACATATCAGACATACATGGTCTGTCAAATTTTTTGATGAGATTAAATAATAGATTTTATAAGCATGCTGAAGATAATCAAAGTTTTTTTATTTGTGATATAAATTATATAGCTTCTGACTATGGTCTGTCAAAATGGCATAGCGATAAACTTTATGCATTATATAAATTGCCTTGTGACCTGATGGCATTTCCAGACATAGCTTGCAATGTATCAAATATAATAAAATCAATTTATGGAAAAAATAAAAAGGCACTTGCATTGGACCTTGATAACACATTGTGGGGCGGAGTTATAAGTGAAGATGGGGAAGAAAATGTAAAAGTTGGACCTGAGATACCTGAAGGAGAGATATATTTAGAGTTTCAAAAGTATATTAAAAAGCTAAAGAGTCTTGGAGTTTTGTTAAACGTAGTATCAAAAAATGATGAAGAGATAGCAATTTCAGGACTTAAAAATACAGATGGAGTTTTAAAGACAGCCGATTTTATAAAGATAAAGGCAAATTGGGAGCCAAAGTCTGACAATATAATTAAAATCAGTAAAGAACTTAAATTAGGTGCAGATGCATTTGCATTTATAGACGATAATCCGATGGAGAGAGACATAGTTAGGAAAAATGTGCCAGGAGTTGGAATTGCAAACGTTTCTTTGCCAGAAAATTACATAAGAGAACTTGATAAGTCAGGATTTTTTGAAGTGACGAATGTTACAAAGGAAGATATAGAGAAGACAAGACAGTATAAAGAGATGCAAGACAGAGAGGACTTTAAGAATAATTTTGTAGATTATAATGAGTATCTTAAGTCTCTTGATATGAAGGCAGAGATTAGTCCATTTGAAGAAAAGTATTATGACAGAATATCACAACTTTCAAATAAATCAAATCAGTTTAATCTGACGACTAAAAGATACACAGTAGAAGATATAAAAAAGATTTCAGAAGCTAAAAATTACATCACACTCTATGGCAAACTTATAGATAAATTCGGTGATAATGGCATAGTGTCGTTAGTTATAGGTAAAATAAATAGTAATGAACTTGATTTAGAGCTTTTTCTTATGAGTTGCCGAGTGTTAAAGCGAGAAATGGAATATAAGATGCTCGATGCCCTTGTAGAAGAATGCCGCAGCATAGGCATTGGTAAGATTAATGCAAAATATATAAAAACAGAAAAGAATTCGATGGTTAAAAATCTACTTTCAGACTTCGGATTTACAAAACTAAAAGAAGATGAAAGCGGCAATAGTGAGTGGGAATTAAGCGATTTGCAAAATTACGCATGCAAATGCAAAGTAATAATGTAGGGGATTGCAGAGCCCGATAGGAGTTAGTTATGAGTAGAGAAGAAGTATTAAAAAAAGTGAACGAAGTATTTGCAGATGTCTTCGACGACAATTCTTTAGTTGTAAGTGATAGCACTACAGCCGCCGACATAGAAGACTGGGATTCTCTCATGCACATAACACTCATTTCTTCTATTGAAGAAGAGTTTGATATAAAATTTGAGATGGCAGAAGTAGTAGGCTTCAACAATGTAGGAGATATGGTAAATGCCATATGTAAGAAAGTATGCAAATAGATCATATAGGATATGTTGTAAAAAATTTAGAAAAGGCATTGGTAGAATTTGAAAAGTTAGGGTATGAAAAATGCTCTACTTTTTTTGATGACGAAAAAAGAAAAGTCAGAATTTTATTTATTAAAAAGAATGATTATATATTGGAACTTGTGGAACCTAAAGATGAAAGTTCGGATGCCTATGCTTACTATAAAAAATTACAAAATGGACCGTATCATATATGCTATAAAGTTGATAATATTGATGAGAGCATAAAGAATCTTGTAGAAGAAGGATATTTGATTGTAAAAGAGAAATCTGCAGCAATCGCATTTGACAATAAAAATGTATGTTTTTTATATAAAAGATCTATGGGATTAATTGAATTAGTTGAAAGGTAATATCATTAAAAATTTAATAGCAGTTGTTGCTTTTTTAGTATTTGTAAGTTTTCTCGCATATAAGTATAGTGAAAACTACAAAATTAGTTTTAGTTTGAAAAAAAATTCCACATTAGCGGAAGAAGATGTGAATAAGTCGGTTGATGAAGAACAAAAAGCCCTAATTGATTTAGATACATTATTAAAAGAAAATGAAGGAGTGCTTGATCCATATTATACTAGGGATAATATTAATTTAGAGCGAATTCTTAGAGCAAAAGATACGCCAAATAAAGAAAAACTTATAAAACTTTTAAATAGGTTTGCAGTGAGTGATTTGAAAGAAATTATAGGAGACGAGAGGCGTGACTATATAAAACAGTATAATGGTATGAAAATAGTTGGAGACTCCAATGTGAGACATTTTGATTATTACCAAGTTCTTGAGACAGAATACTATTATCCGCTTGCGGGAAAAAGTATAGATTATCAGAGCGAGCATGTGAAAGATTATATAGATGCTGACACAAAAAAAATAGTATTTTGGAATGGATATAATATAGCAAATTATAAAGATGCAGAAGAGTATGTAATGACATATCAAAACTTGGTTGATAGTGTAAAGACGATAAACCCAGACATAGAAGTATATATATGCTCTCTCATGCCTGCAACTCAGGCTGCTATAGAAAATGATTTTAATGGAGACATAATACACAATATCTATAGAGGCAGAGAATACGATGAGGCGATAAAGAAACATTTTGGAGATAACTATATTGACATAAAGTTTATGGGAAAGGAAAAGTATTATGGAAATGACGGCATACATTTTATGCCGCAGTTTTACTATATGCTTGTTCCCTACCTCGCATATTACCTTAGCTTAGAGTATGAGTAAAACAAGGGCTCGTATAACTCGCCCATACATGTACAAATGGAGAATAAATGGTTTTTAGTAGTTTAAATTTTTTAGCAGTATTTTTGCCCTTATTTCTAATAAGCTACTATTTTATTGATGCAAAATATAAAAATATTTGCGTTTTACTTTATAGTATTGGATTTTACGCCTATGGCTGCATGGATAACCCTCATTATGTAGCCATACTAATAGCATCATTACTTGTAAACTATATTTTTGGTATCTGCATTGAGTGGTCAAAAGCACCGAAAAAACTGTTACTATTTTTGGCAATCACATTTAATGTGGCGATACTATTTGTGTTTAAATATTTTGATTTTTTTATTGATATATTTCATATAAAATCAATAAGCAAACTCAATTTAGTCCTTCCTATAGGTATCAGCTTTTACACATTTCAAATTATGTCATATATTTTTGATGTGTATTATAAAAAGATAAAAGCTGAGAAGAACTTTATCAATTTATCTACTTACATAATAATGTTTCCGCAGTTAATTGCTGGACCAATACTTAGATATTCTGATGTAAAAAATGACATAGAGAAAGATAGAAAAGTTGGTTTTGACAATTTTATAAGCGGTCTAAGAGTTTTTATAATAGGACTTGGAAGTAAGGTTATAATCGCAAATCAACTTTCTGGAGTTCAAATAGATGTAAATGTTTTCGAAGTGGGAACACTTTCTTCGGCAACTATTTGGCTCTCATCTATTGCTTATGGGCTACAACTCTATTTTGATTTTTATGGATATTCGCTTATGGCAATAGGTCTTGGAAAGATGATGGGCGTAAAAATAATGGAGAACTTCAACGAACCATTTAAGGCTACTACAGCAGGAGAGTTTTGGAGAAGATGGCATATATGCCTTGGATCTTGGTTTAAAGATTATATGCTTTATCCTATACTAATGTCAAAAAAGATATCTTGGCTTAGAAAAGTTTTATCAAAAAATGTAAGTAAGTCATTTGCAAATTTCATTACTAATTTTATAGCTATGTTCATCGTATGGTTTACTACAGGACTATGGCATGGAGCACATGTGAATTATGTCTTGTGGGGGCTATACTTTTTTGTATTTATGGTTTTGGAACAATTATTTATTGGTAAAATAGTAAAGAAGTGGCATATAATAGGACATATTTATTTGATAATAGTAGTCATAGTGTCATTTACAATATTTTCAAATGAGAATTTGTCGTATTTGTTATTTAAAATAAAAAAAATGTGGCAGTTTAATACTTCATTTTTTGATGAGCATTGTTATAATATATTTATGACTAATCTTAAAGCAATAGTACTTGGAGTGTTATTTGCTACAACAATACCTCAGAGAATTTATAAAAAAGTTGTAAGCATTAAAGGTATAGATGTCGTAATCGTTGCAGTAATTTTAGCGCTAAGCGTGTATCTGATATATAAAGGTTATAATGACCCATTTATGTATTTTAGATTTTAAAATTAGTAATAAATATTCTCAATTTAAAATTTACATAAAAATTAAAAATCCTTAATTAATAGGAGGTACAAGGATGAAATTAAAAAAATGCTGGCTGTTTCACTGTGCCTAAGTATGATTTTTTGTAGCACTCTGCCTGTTGTAGCAAATTATCATAAAGTAACTAATTCAAAAATAACACTACTTGCTCGAGTAGGAGGAGCTGGTGGCGGAGGTGGTGGTTCTGCATCTGGTGGAAGTTCTGGCGGTGGCGGTGGTTCTTCATCTGGCGGAAGTTCTGGTGGTGGCGATGGTAGTGAAGATGGAACTTGGGTTCAAAATGATAATACAGATAAATGGTATTATTATGAAAAAAACAATTCATCAAATGGCAGCAAAGGGGCTACTGGATGGAAAAAAATTAGTGGGTCTTGGTATTATTTTGGTCAAGATGGTGCAATGTATCAAAATACAACAACTCCTGATGGCTACTATGTAGATGCAAGTGGGGCTTGGGTAAAATAATTATAAATAAAAATTAGCCTTGATTTTTAATTTATTTTATATAATAATTATAATTGTATTTTAAGGAGGCATTTATGAAAAAAATAGTTATATCATTTGTAGTTATCTCACTTGTTGCATTTAATCTTTTTGCTTGTGGTGGCAAAACTCAAACTGCAAGTAATAATGAAACAACTGTAAGTAGCAGCGAATCAGTAGAGGAATTTGTGCCTGTGGACACTTCAAACTTTGATCCAGCAGACATTAAAACAATGGGAGATCTTTATAAATATAGAGAGACTGAGTTTTACAATTATCAAGATGGTTATAATGATACAAAGTTTCAGTTGGCAGTAGAGGTAAATAATACTTGGTTTAGAGCTACTGCTGATTTACCACAAGGTGTGGCTGATGAACTAAATAAAGTAGATTTTGAAAAAAGAGAAGAAACTATAGAAAAATTAGTATTACCACTTCCAGTTGTAAAACTTGAGAATATGAACACATTGATTCCATCTCAAAAAGAACTCAACGAATTTGTTGGAAAGACTGGAAAAGAATTATTTGATAATGGTTGGACTTATATGTATTACAATACTGAAGATGTATCAGCAGGACTTTATTACGGACCATTCTTATATGATGTATTATTTGATGGACCATCAAAGCCAAATTCTGACGATTTTGATTTTTATAAAGAATTTGCTGATTACAAAGTTCTATCTGTAAATTACACATCTATTGGTAATGCGATAGAATTAGGCTAAGATATATTAATTAATAATATTTATGATAAGGGCGGGGAATTAAAGTACCCCGCCTTTTTAATGCTCGTCTAATAGAGTGTGGTAAAATTTGTGATGATAACATATATATCAAGAATAACCATAAAGACAGAATTAATATACTGAATTTATAGAAATAATACTGAAAAAATGATATAATATTAAAAATGATAAACGATGTAAAAAAGGGAATTAAAATGACAAAGAATAAACAAGTAAACGACTCATTAAACTTAGACAATATATTATTTAATTGTAGAAATCATTTAAGAGCTGCACGAAATTCAGGCTCTTTTTTTGAAAAAAGAGATATGATGCTAACTCTTGTATTTCTTAGATTTATAGGTGAAAAATATGATGATGGAATAGCAAAACTTCGTGAAATGCTAATATCACAAAACCTTGACCCTGATGATGAAAATATTAGAGCAGCATTTTTTGATGATGC
Source organism: Lachnospiraceae bacterium (assembly GCA_017542725.1). The sequence goes on from JAFXWR010000110.1 coordinate 13,947, forward strand.
CACATTTACTGATGGTACTTATAATCTTCCACCTGAAGCAAGATGGTCAACTTTAATAAATACACCTGCGCCATCTCTTAATGTAGCACTTGATACAGCACTTCATAGTATAGCTACTGGCTCAAAACAGCTTAAGGGTTGTTTTGTAGAAGGAACTTTTACACAAAGAAATCTTGCTCCTAATGATATAAAAAAACTTGTAGATGAAGTAGATAAAATAAGTCATAAAAAATTTGGTGAAGAGAAAGACCTTATAGGAAGAGTTTATGAATATTTTTTAAAAGAGTTTGCAGTTAACGCTACTAAAGAAGAAGGTGAGTTTTATACACCTCATGATGTAGTAAAACTCATAGCTTCTATGATAGAACCATATGAAGGGACACTTTATGATCCTTGTTGTGGAAGTGCAGGCATGTTTATACAAAGCACTGAACTTGTCAAATCTAAACAAGGTGATATAAATAAAATAAATGTATATGGTCAAGAAAAAGATGCAGCGACTTATAGACTTGCAAAAATGAATCTTGCTCTACGAGGCATTAGCCATAACCTTGGAGAAACAAATGATTCATCATTTACTCATGATTTACATAAAGGAATATATTTTGATTATATAATGGCTAATCCACCATTTAATCTTAAGGGTTGGTATGATGACAATCTAAAAAATGATCCAAGATGGGCTGACTATCAAACACCACCTGAAAGTAATGCAAATTATGCATGGATACTTCATATGCTTTATCATTTAAAACAAACCGGAGTGGCAGGATTTTTACTTGCAAATGGTGCATTAAATGATAGTGATACATTAGAGATTAGAAAAAGGCTAATTGAAAAAGATAAAATAGAAGCAATAATTGTTCTACCAAGAGAATTATTTATAACAACTGATATAAGTGTCACTTTATGGATTTTAAATCAACATAAAAAAGGTGGAAAGTATCATGGTAGAAATTTAAGAAATCGTGAGCACGAGATACTTTTTATGGATTTAAGAACATGGACAAAAAATCCTGTAAAAGATGAAAATAAAAAGAAAGTTAAATTAAGTGATGATCAAATTAATAAAGCAGTAGACATATATCATACATGGCAAAGTGATGGTACAGATGGCACAAAGTATGAAGTACCTGAACTTTATAGAAGTGTAGGGATTGATGAAATAGAGAAGAATAACTGGACTTTGCTACCAAGTAAGTATATTGAGTTTATAGACCACGATTTAGATATTGATTATGAAAAAGAAATGAAGAGAATTCAAAATGAAATGAAAGAAATAATGGCACAGGAAAAAAACTCACAAAAGATGCTTTTAGAGGCATTTAAGGGTATAGGATTTGATATTTCATAATAGAGTATAAGAATTTGTGAAATTTGCCAATTACATTGGCAAATTTTGCCACCAGCGGTGGCGGAATTAGAGCAGTATGTGCCTCTAATTAACAAAAAAAGAGAGGATAATAGCTATGGCAAAAGACAAAAACATAAATAAAATAAGTGTGGATGTAGGCTTTAGAAATATTTGCTTAAATTCTATAGTACTGATAAAACATTCAAGAAAAATAGCTGTTAAAAGTGTTAATAGTATTCAATTACTAACATATTATATTATAGGTATGTGGATTGTAGAAGAACAACAAAAAGGTGAAAAAAGAGCTGGATATGGTGATGAACTATTAAAAACTATGTCTAAAGCTCTTACAGAAGAGTTTGGGAAAGGCTTTTCAAAGTCAAGTTTAGATAATTTTAGAAAGTTTTATATTGTATATAAAGATAGAATTAACCAACCAGTGGTTGGAAAATATATAGCCACAATTCTCCAACCAGCGGTTGGAAAATCTAATACTAAAGAAGGCAATTCAATGGATAGTGAATTAAACGAACTGCCGTTTTATCTTGATTGGAGCCAATACATTATACTTATGAGAATTGAAAATAAGGAAGAAAGGGACTTTTATGAAGTAGAGTCAAAAAATGAAAATTGGAGCAAAAGGGAGCTTCAGAGGCAATATAATTCATCTCTTTATGAAAGATTGGCTCTTAGTAAAGATAAAAAAGGTCTTATAGAATTATCAAAATCTGGCAATTTAATAGAAAAGCCAGAAGATATTATAAAACAACCTACTGTTCTTGAGTTTTTGGGACTGGATGAAAAAGAGCATTATCTTGAGTCCGACTTAGAGACTGCGGTGCTTGATAAACTTCAAAAATTCTTGCTTGAAATGGGAAAAGGTTATTTATTTGAGAAAAGACAAAAAAGATTTACCTTTAACGAAGATAATTATTATGTTGATTTGGTATTATATAATCGTCTTTTAAAATGCTATGTTCTTATTGATTTTAAAACAGATAAGATCACTCATCAAGATTTGGGACAAATGCAAATGTATGTTAATTATTATGATAGATACGAGAAAAAAGAATTTGAAAATCCTACTATAGGAATACTTTTGTGTAAAGAAAAAAATGATGCACTTATTGAACTTACATTGCCAGAAAATGCAAATATTTATGCTACGGAATATAAATTATATCTACCTGATAAAAATGAACTTAAAAAGAAATTAAGTGAATGGATTGATGAGATAGATAATGGAGAATAAGAGATGAGTTTGAAGAAATATAAACTTGGGGAATTGATTGAACTTTGCGAAGACAAGAACTCTGAATTAAAGTATAGTTTATGTGATGTAAAAGGAATATCAA
>JAFXWR010000111.1 GCA_017542725.1 Lachnospiraceae bacterium
ATACATACATGTCTCTCTATAAGAGATAATTCTTTTAGCATAGATTTAAATATAAATGCCAAAGTCCAGTAGGACTTGGCTTTTTTATTGCAATTAAGTTTGTATGGGCGCAGCTTTGCAAGCCCGAATTGGAGGTATCAGCAGATGAAAAAATTAAAATTATTGAAAAAAGGACTAACACTATTTCTTGTATTATTTTTGTGCGTAAATAATTTTGCTGCGATAGTTAGTGATAATGATGGTTCTGCCTTTATAACAAAAGCGGAGTTCGACAGTCTTAAAAATGACTTTCAATCTCAAATAGACAAATATAACACAAGTATAGATGCGAAGATTGATGGAGCTATAGCAGCATATCTTGCTGGAATAAAAGTTGAAAAAGAACAAATTAAATCATTATTTGTACGAACTTGGTCAGATTATACGGTTACAAATGGAGCATTTGCACAAACTTATGAGTATCCTGATTTTTCAAATTCAATCAATGTGTTTCATTATCGCTTTAATGCAAACAGTTATTATGATAACCCTGTAGGTAACCTGGTAATGGGTGCAAATGTGGCGAGTGATGGTAATAGAGCCGATCAAGATGTTATAGATCTTTATTCTTCGTCAGGTAATAATCAATCGGGTAAACAGTTGTGGGCTTATGCTGCATTTGATTGGAAAAATACCAAGACAAGTAACAGAAGAAATCTCGTTCAAGGTGTTGTTATAGGAGAGTCACCAGATACTACAAATATGACTTGGGCCGGGAGAGCAAATAATGTGACAGAGTTTTGGGCAAATAGTCGGTCTGTATATTTTAATAGTGACCCTGCATACATGAATGACACGACTGCTGCTAAGCAAAAGTTTGTAATTTGTACCCCATTAAGAATAAATGCTGATGGTTATATCTCAAGCTTTACCGATGCTTGCTTAACGTCTGAAGATGGTGAATTTTTATGGCGCCCTTCTATTGAGTGGGATTATCAGGAAGGTTCTAATGTTGGAACAGATAATTATACCTTGAGAAACTGGGGATATGGAAATAGGGCAATATCTGCATCGAGTATTCCGACTATAACTTATGATGCTGATGCTACAGGTGAAAAAATTAGTTATTTGCATGTAGGTAATTACAAAGGTTCAGATTCATGGGAAGTGACAGCTAAAGATGTCACAAATTATGCACTTTATTCTACAAATAATTCAAAACGATCAAAAGATTGGTTAGAAAAGGTTGTGTCTGAAAAAGAAATAGGTGGTAAATGGTCGGGGCATGAGCTAGGACGAAATGCGAATAGATCAAGAAGAGGGTTATCATATGTTCAAGCTTGGAGAACTGATCAACCAGTTGAGTTTTCTGACAGAAATGCAGGTCAAACTACTTATAATAACGCGCAAATTCCTGTTATTGGTCTTTTGGGTAACTTCACAGCAAATAATATTTACCAGTTTAATAGTGGAGATGTAGTGGATGATGAAGGAAATGACATTGAGCCAATAAAGATGCAACAAGGGCTGCCTATCATGCAAGTTAAAGAGTCAGAAAAAATAGAGTGGACACCAACCTTCAGTAAAATAAGCGTAACAGGTGCTGCTTCAGTAAATGAGTGCAAGGTAATCTTGGCTTATGAACCATTTAGTGATCTTACAACTGTAAGTAGTGTAGATAAATATGTAAAAATGGATGGAGTAGAGAGAGGTAGTTTCATAGAAACGACAGGAGGAAAAGTTACTATAAAATTTGAGGCTGATAGAAGTGGATATGTGTATGCAAAGTGGGTGCCTAAAACAACAGATACAATAATTAGTAACAATAACTGGGAAGTATGTCTTGACATAAAAAATTGTAATACATATAAATCAATAAAAGAATAAAGAATAGAGTATAAGGGACGGCTTATTATTGCAATAATAATGACGCTCTTGTAGACAGGCGAGAAATCGCCTGTTTTTATTTTTTTGTCATTAGAATTATAATGTGATATAATAATTATTTAGAAAATTGATTTATAGTATGTAAAAAATTAAATGATATACGTATATATAACAAAAGAATTAAAACCCTTCGAAACAGACATAAGAGATTTGTGTTTGGCTTTTTTTACTTTGCAAAAAATTACTTACATTTTTGAAGATGATATAAGAGCAGATATAGGTGATAACAAAAATATTGTAGAGGCGAGCAAAAATATCGTAGGGGCGAGTTCTGCGAGCCCTATAGATTCAGATATTATAGTAAAAGATTATTATAGCGGAACTTTTTCTGCTGATAGATTGACAGTAAAAAGTGAGGTGAAGAGACAATTATATGATTATCTTAGTAAATTGACAGGCAAAAAACTTTTATGGGGGACACTCACTGGCATAAGACCTGTGAATATAGTTACAAGTATATTAGAGGAGAGGGCTCGTGAAACTCGCCCCTACGGATACAACGCTCGCCCATACGATGAAGAGCGGCATAATAGGAAACCCGTAGCCGCGAGTTATATGAGCGGTAAGAACATTAAGGATGTGATGGGACTTAGTCCTATAACTGAAATAAATAATCCGATTTATAAAGAAAATGAGGTGATAAAAGAGTATCTTAAGAAAGAATATTACATAAGTGACGAGAAAGCATTTGAACTTATAAAGATTGCAAGAAATGAAATTAAAATCTTAAATAGACCTGAGATAAGAAATTTTAAAGATAGTTACAGTGTGTATGTAGGAGTGCCATTTTGTAAGAGCACATGTCTTTATTGTTCTTTTACTTCATTTAATATAGAAAAGTTTGGGAAGTATGTTGATAAATATTTGGATACGATAGAGAGAGACTTTAATAGTAGAATTGGGAAAATAGTGGGCAAGAGGGCTCTGCAAGCATTCGCCCATACGAATACAGCATCTACCTCTACAGACAAATTACAACCACTTACTTTATACATCGGTGGTGGGACGCCTACGTCACTTGATGAGAATGCATTTGAAAGATTACTTTCTATAATAGACAAATATGTTGATAGGTCAAAATGCATCGAGTACACAGTTGAGGCAGGACGACCTGACACTATTACAAAAGAAAAACTTTTGATTATGAAAAGACATGGGGTTAGTCGCATTTCAATTAACCCACAAAGTTTTAATCAAAAGACTTTGGACTTGATTGGCAGAAAGCACACTGTAAAAGATGTGGTGGAAAAATTCAAACTTGCAAGAGAGTTGGGATTTGACAATATCAACATGGATATAATTTTGGGACTGCCGAATGAGCACTTGTTTGATGTTTTGAAAACATTAAATGGGGTTAGGAAACTCAAACTAGATTCATTTACAGTGCACTCGCTTGCACTTAAGAGGGCGGCGAGACTTAACTTTGAGCTTGATGAGTGGACGAGAAATTATTACTTAGCTGGTGTGGGCAAAAGGGAGATTGATAGTATGTTTAAGTGGAGTGAGAGGCTTGCAGAACATTTGAAACTTAAACCTTATTATCTTTATAGACAAAAGAATATTGCAGGCAATCTTGAAAATGTCGGCTATGCTAAAGAAGGAAAAGAATGTATCTATAACATAATGATGATGAGTGAGAGACATAGTGTGTATGGATTTGGAACAGCGACGACGAAAGAAGTTTTTTATGAAAATGGTGGCAAGAGAATAGAAAGTGAAGAAGGATATAAGTCAGTTATAGATTACTGCGAGAGAGTTTGATGCTTTACGAAATTAAAAACGGAACAGTTTCACTTGGTGGAAATGAGATTTTATCTCATTTCAGTTTTCGTATGGTTGATAATGAGAAGATAGGAATAGTTGGTAGAAATGGTGCAGGCAAGACAACGCTTCTTAGGCTGATGAATGGTGAGATAGAACTTGATTACAATGATGATAACACAAGGGGTGAGATTGTTAAGTCAAAAGATTTTAACCCAGGGTATTTGAGACAGCAGTTGGCGGGGGCAACTGAGGGCTCGCAAGCTTCGCCCCTACAAGACACGCCTCTACAAGAGACAACTTATAGCTACTTGTTGGAGGCATTTAATAAGCTTATAGAGATGGAACAGAAGATTGAAAAGCTCACAAATGAGATTGCAGAAAATTATGATGAGAAAAAAGCGGTAGAATTAAATACACTCATTGATACATATAATTTTGAGGGCGGCAATATTTACATAAAAGAATTAAAGACTGGATTTAAAAAGTTTGGTTTTAATGAGAGCGATTTAGAAAAACCTTTAAATGAATTTTCGGGTGGACAAAGTACAAAAATTTCTCTTTTAAAACTTTTGCTTTCAAAGCCAGATGTGCTGATTCTTGATGAGCCTACAAATCACCTTGATATAGAGGCGATTGAGTGGATGGAAAATTATTTGCAAGGATACATGAAAAACATAGTTGTTGTGTCGCACGATAGAATGTTTCTTGATAATATTTGTAATGTCATTTATGATGTGGAAAACAGAGAGACTGTGCGTTATGATGGCAACTATACTGATTTTGTGCAGCAAAAAGAAATTAATTATCAATTAAAACTTGCAGAATATAATAAAAACTTAAAAGAGATAGAAAGGCTTACTGCACTCGCAGATAGATTTAGATATAAAGCGACGAAAGCAAAGATGGTGCAGTCAAAAGATAAGGTTATAGAAAAACTTGAGGCAAAGACATTTAAACCCATGGAAGCAGATACAAAAACATTTCATGTGAAGATAGTGCCAAATAAAGTTGGTGGGAAAGAAGTGCTTAGATGCACAGACTTAGTTGTTGGATACAATAAGGGCTCGTACAACTCGCCCGTACAAGGGACGACAGAATGTCGTCCACTACAAGACTCGTCAGTACAAGCAAATGTGGTTGCAAAAGTGAATTTAGTAGTGAATCGTGGTGACAGGCTTGCTGTAATCGGTGCGAATGGCACAGGGAAATCCACTTTTACAAAAACGATTGTAGGGGTGCTTCCAAAAATTTCTGGTGAATATAGTTATGGTCATGAGATAGAATTTGAATATTTTGATCAGAGGATAGCAGAAAATAATTCTATAAAGACTTTGTTTGATGATTTTTCAGATGAATTTCCTACATATGATAATACTGAAGTGAGAAATAGACTTGGTAGATTTTTATTTGGTGAAGAAGATATAAGTAAAAGAGTTTGCGACTTGTCAGGTGGTGAAAAGGTTAGACTATGTCTTGCTAAGATATTTGAAAGAAAACCAAACTTGCTTATACTTGATGAGCCGACAAATCACTTGGATATTTTGGGAAAAGAAAGTTTGGAAGAGATTATAAATAATTTTGAGGGGACGGTTATATTTGTTTCGCATGATAGATATTTTGTGAAAAAAATTTCAACTAAAGTTTTATTTTTTGAAGAGCGGGCTCATACAAAATTTTTTGAGTTTGGATATGCAGATTATGAGAAGTATGTCAAAGAAAAAGAATTATCTGAGGCCCAAGATACAAGAGATGTCAATACTTATACAAATGCTAATTTAAATACTACCGCTAAAGATACTCGAGGCAAAAAGAGTTATATAGAAAGTAAGCAAAAAAATAAAGATGATAAAAAAATCAAGAAATTAGAAGAAGAAATAGCTAAATTAGAGAAGGAACTAGAAGTGCTTAAAACACGGCTTGAGGACAGTAGCATACAGAGCAATTTTGAAGAACTGTCAGCTATCCAAAAAGAAATAGATGAAAAGAATAGCGTTATAATGGTAAAGTACGAAATGTGGGAAAAATTGCAATAGAATGCATAATTTTAGCCTTATAATTAGTAAGAAAAATGTAATAAAATCCATATTTCAAATAGCAAAAAAATCTTGACAAATAAGACAAAAATAGTATAATTATTGTAATAATTCATATAGGAGGAATAGTATGAAGAAGAGAATCATAAGCTTAGTATTAGCTTTGACATTCGTATTTGCATCAGTTCTTTCTACTAATGCTGCTTCTTTTTCACAAGGCGCTACAGTTGGTACTGTAACAACTAAGAATCCAACTTCAATATCTTACAAGGATATTAGCCGTCTTGCAGAACTTGCAACAAATGTTCGTGGAAAACAAGCTAGAATAGTAAATGCAACTAGATACAATGGTAGTAGCACAGTTTGGGTTGTTAGACTTAACTTTGGTGAAGGTGGCGACCAATGTGCAGCTGATTTCATAATCAATGTATATCCATATTCTTGGGATTCAAAGACTCAATCAGTTACTTCATTACCATTTGCAAATGTTGAAGAAGGTACTGCTAAGTTTGGACCATGTTGGTATTATTTCGGATTATTCGACGATGTAACACATCAATCATGTGGTTTTGCAATCGCTGAAAGAATCAAGAGATGGCCTAACTGGACAGATATGTCATTCTCAGGTGTAACATACAGAGGCGTTGGCTATACTGGATCTTATACTGAAGGAAATGACGTTGCTTTCATTGAGAAGCACATTCAATAATTAATTATTATGTGAAAAAAGAAAGTCCATGCGTACGCGATGGACTTTTTTTGTGCAATAAAACTAGTTGACAAAATGCTTACATTTTAGTATTATAAAGGGGCTCTCACAAGAGTCCTTTTTTTATCTTGTGGAGTATCACCGAAAACGACAGTGCAAGGAACTATATAAAAGGAGATGGGCTTGCACACCAGAGTAAGGAGGAAATTAAAATGATGACATTCGTGCCTAAAGCAGCGGATGTAGCCACTAAGAAGTGGTACGTTCTTGACTGCGACAATGTTGTCCTTGGACGTCTAGCTACAAAAGCAGCAGAAGTTCTTCAAGGCAAACACAAAGTTACTTATATGCCAAATGTAGATATGGGTGACTATGTAGTAGTAGTAAATGCAGAAAAGATTAAAGTTACTGGAAAGAAACTTGATCAAAAAATTTATTTCCATCACACAGGATGGCTTGGCGGAGGAAGATATATCACACTTCGCGAACTCAAGCAAAAATTCCCAGAGAGAGTTGTTGAATATGCTATAAAGGGAATGTTACCAAAGGGACCTCTCGGCAGACAAATGTATAGAAAGTTATTTGTATATGCTGGACCAGATCACAAGCATCAGGCACAAAAACCTGAAGCATTAAAGGTATAGGAGGTAAACCCATATGGCTAAATCAAAAGAAAGATATTATGGAACTGGTAGAAGAAAAAAATCTGTTGCAAGAGTTTATCTTATGCCAGGAAAAGGTGAGATAACTATAAATAAAAGACCACTTGATGACTATGTAGGTCTTGAGACATTAAAGAAGATAATCAATCAACCATTTGCAGCAACTAAGACTGAAGGCAAGTTCAATGTTTTAGTAAATGTATATGGTGGCGGTACATCAGGTCAAGCTGGTGCTATAAGACACGGTATCGCGAGAGCACTTCTTGAAGTAGATCCAGAGTATAGATCACTTCTTAAGAAAGAAGGATATTTGACTCGTGACCCTCGTATGAAAGAGAGAAAGAAATACGGTCTCAAATCAGCAAGACGTGCACCACAGTTCTCAAAGAGATAATACTATTTATGCCCCCTTTTCAAAGGGGGTTTTTATTTATGTCAAAATATGGTAATATATTATACACAATTTAATTGTATAATATATTAGTAATATAATAATAGAAAGGAGAGAAGCAATTAGAGGCTGTCATGCCGATAATTGTTTGTTATTGTTATGAGAATATTTAAGAAGAAAGCGATTATTATTTTTTTGATGCTAGTGATGGCATTTGCTTTATTTTCTTGTGGGAATAAAGAGGGTGTCGGAAGTGGTGAAGAATCTGTGAGTGAATCTACTTCTGTCACTGCGGATGAAGATGGAAATATAGTAGAAAATGTGCAAATTAAAGATGGTGAATTTAAAAGAACATTATCACAGCCATTTGAAAAAGAAAATATAAGTAAAAAATATCAAAAGAATATAGATGCTGTGAAGAGTGTGCTTGAGTCAGCAGACCTTGAAAAAGATAGCAAAATTTTTGAATGCAACTTCGGTGATGTCGATTCAGATGTAAGTGTATGGTCGCTAATTCATGATAAGAATGGTGAGACTTTGGACAATTATGGTATAATAATTAGATATAAGGGGAAGAATTTCTTATTTGCAGATGTGTGTCATGGAAATAATCCCACAGTTGATGTAGATGAAGAAAAAGGTAGAGTTTTATTTGCTGGTGGTGTTGTAGAAGGTACAGGAACACATGTTGAGGGACTATATGTTTTTGACGTGAAAGGTGAAAATGTTGAGAGGACAGCATTCATAGATCCATTTGAAGTTCAGAATTATTTTGTTGATAAGATGAGCTATGAAGTAAATGCAAATGATATTAAATTTAAACTCGGTAGAAAAGTAATATCAGAAGTAATAAATACTGAAGATGGTGAAGGAACTATGAGGTCACTTGCTGTAGGAGACCAGATTGCTTATGAGATAGATGATGAACATAACATAATAGTAAATGTAACGCCAGGAATAGAGTTTGTGACAGTTAGAACTGTTGAAGATGTAGAAAAAGATATGCAAATTGGAAGTGATGGCGAAAAAATTGTGATGAACAATCCTGCTGGTATGAGTGTTGGAACTACTACAGTGTTATACTATGACAATATGCCGGTATTTAGTATGGATGTAAAATTAAAAGGTGCAAATGCATCATTTGATAAAATCAGAGTTGCAGAATAATAAAGGATAAAATATGTGTGGAATAATTGGATTTACAGGAACAGGCGATGCACGAGAAATAATTCTTGATGGTTTAAAAAGACTTGAGTATCGCGGCTATGACTCTGCAGGAATAGCAGTTCAAAATGGAAATGAAATTGATATGGTTAAAGCCCAAGGAAAGGTTGATAACCTTATTAAGCTTGCAGAAAAAAATGAAAAGTTGGTTGGACATTGCGGTATCGGACATACTCGCTGGGCAACTCATGGTGTGCCAAGTGATGTAAATGCTCATCCACATATGTCATCAGATGGCAAGTTCGCTATAGTTCACAATGGCATCATAGAAAATCATGCAGAGATAAAAAGTAAACTGATTGAAAAAGGTGTAAAGTTTTTAAGCGAGACAGACACAGAAGTTATAGTACAACTTCTTGATTATTACTATGATGGAGATTTGAAAAAAACCTTGATAAAGACAACTTCTATGCTTGAAGGTTCTTACGCCATAGGAGTGCTTTGCGCTGATTATCCTGGAACTGTATTTGCTGCAAAAGTAGCGAGCCCACTTATAATAGGTGTCGGTGCAGGAGAAAACTATTTTGCATCAGACATTACGGCATTTGTTAGTCGCACAAAAAATGTCATAGACCTCGATGACTATGAGTTTGCAGAGATTACTAAAGATAAAATTGTAGTATTTGACCATAATTTAAAAGAGATAAAGAAAGAAGAGAGAAAGATAACTTGGGATGTAGCGGCGGCAGAGAAAAGTGGTTACGAACACTTTATGCTTAAAGAAATTATGGAGCAGCCTGCAGCACTTAAAGCAACAATTGAACCAAGAATTAAAGACGGCAAAGTAAACTTTGATGAATTAGATTTAGATATAAAAAAATATGACCGAATTCTCATAACTGCCTGCGGTTCTGCTTATTATGCAGGTTGCGTGGGTAGAGATGTAATTGAAAAGTTGTGCAGGATTCATGTGCATACTGAAGTTGCGAGCGAACTTAGATATAGGGATCCAATGATAGATGAGAAAACTCTAGTTGTAGTTATAAGTCAGTCTGGAGAAACTGCTGATACTATTGCAGCGATTAAAGAGGCACAGAGTAAGGGCGCTGATGTAGTTGCGATTGTAAATGTGGTGGGCAGCACAATTGCAAAACTTGCAAATTACACTATCTATACTTGGGCAGGACCTGAGATAGCAGTTGCGACAACAAAGGGATATACAACTCAGGTTGCAGTACTTTATATGTTTGCTGTATGGGCTGCATTTAAACTTGGAAGGATAGATGAGAACAAGATGAAAGAATACGCATCAAATATTATGTGCCTTCCTGAAAGAGCACAGAGAACGCTTGATTTAAATGCAAGAGTAAAAAAACTTGCAGATAAATATCACGAAAAACAGTCTATATTTTTTATAGGAAGATATCTTGACTATGCAGTGTGTCTTGAAGGATCACTTAAGTTAAAAGAAATTTCTTATATACATTCAGAAGCATATGCAGCAGGAGAGTTGAAGCATGGAACTATTGCTCTTATAGAAAAAGGAAGACTCGTAGTTGCGATTTGTTGTTATGAACCACTTCTTGATAAAATAATTTCAAATATACAACAGGTTAAAGCAAGAGGCGCTCAAGTTCTTGCACTTGCAATTGAAGGAAATAAAAAAATATTTGCAGAAGCAGATGATGTGTTACTTGTGCCAAAGGCAAACGAACTTTTTATGGCAGCGGTGGAGATAATACCACTACAACTTTTCGCATATTATGTAGCAAAAAATAATAAGTGCGACATAGATAAACCAAAGAATCTCGCAAAGTCTGTAACAGTAGAGTAGTAGAGGCGAATGCTTGCAGAGCCCGTGGAGCTAGATAGAATAGTGAAAAAGAAAACGTTTACATTTTTAATATTATTTTCAGTGTTATTAGTTTTGTTTGCTTGCAACAATTCATACGAAGTTATAAATGAAAGCATCGTAGAATCCACCTGCATTGATAAGCCAGTAGAGACAATTTCAAGCAGTGCGGCTGGAAATCAAGAAAAAGATGGCAGTTGGTTCGGAGATTTAAATATTGTACAATTTGGGAAATTTGAACAGGATGGCAATATCTCTAATGGCAAAGAGGATATAACTTGGATAATACTTGAGGATACGGGAAATGATAGATTACTAATTAGTAAAGATGTACTGTATGCTATGCCATTTGATGAAAAAACTGAGTTGGGAGCAAATGAGACAAATGGCAATTGGGAAAAATCTTCACTTAGAAAATGGCTCAATGAAGATTTTTTCAATGAGGCGTTCAGTGATTATGAAAAATTATTTGTATCAGATAGCTATGTGAAAAATGGTAATGTATTTGGAATTAACAACAATGACTCGCCATTTGATATGGGACCCGATACAAGTGATAAAGTATACATATTGTCAAAAGATGAGATAAGAAAGTATCTTGGCTTTGAAGTTGATGGTTCAAGCGAAAAGTATATGGCAAAGCCAAGTCCATATGCAAAAAGCATTCTTGATGAAGAAAAAAATAAAGCGAACATAGCAGTATGGCATAAAGAGCAAGATTATGAAGAAGTGTACGATGGCTATGCTGAGTATTGGATTAGGTCAAGCCTTGGAAACACTATGATGACTGCGAAAGAATTTTTTACTGACATTGTTGATAAGAGAGGACATGTGTCAAATCACGGATTTCCATATTATGTTTCAAAGGTAGATAAAAGCGATAATAGCTTAAAAGAGCGATTTTACAATCGTGGCGTGAGACCTGTAATTAGGATTCCCGGCTCGTTTATTTTTGAAAAGGACCATTTTGAACAAGTGAGAGAAGAAAAAAAAGCTCAGGTCTATGACATAAAAAGTATTGGCGATGCATATGAAATTGCAAATTATGATAAAAGTAAAACTTATAAAGATTTTGATTCAGTAGTTTTAGGAACATATGAGCAAGATGGAGATGTGGCAAATGGAAAAGAAGGTATAGAGTGGATTATACTTAAAAGAGAAGACAATAAGGCACTTTTACTTAGTAAATATGTTTTGGATTATGTAGAGTATAGCAATATACTTGAGAGATACACTGTGTGGAAAGACAGTAGGCTTAGAGCGTGGGCTAATCATGAGTTTTATGATGATTCATTTAATGAGCAGGAAAAAGTATTGATTGCGCCAACAAGAATTAAGAATTATGATAACCCGGTTTATGGAAATTCATCAGGAGTTAGCACTATAGATAAAATATTTGTGCCTGGTTTTGACGAGTTGATGGAGATTTACAAGATTGATTATGATGAATGTATAAGAGAACCTCTATATGATATAAGACATATAAATGATAATAGACTTGCTACAATATATACTGATTACGCTTTTAAAAAACATAAAAAAGAAAATAGTAATTTAAAATCAAAAGCTCTGGTGGACTTCTGGCTTAGAAATCAGGGTAGAAGCGGTGAAGATAAGAAGGGGATGTCCAGTAGAGCTGTGTCAGTTCGCGAAACTATTGATTTTAAAGGAAGTCCTTATGATACTTTAGAATATACAAGTGGCACATATAAAACAAATCTGTCTAATCCAAAACTTGGATTTAGACCTTGTATGTGGATAGATTTAAATGTGTTGAGTGAATTTGAAGGTTCAAGTTACGATGAAAGAACTGACAAAATTTTCTCAGAAGAGTTACATGATCCAAACAAATACACATTTGAAAATATCGAAGAGGCAAGAGTTGTGACATCATATAGCAGTAAGGCAACTTGTATGCATTATGATACAGTTACATTTGGAGCATATGAGCAGGATAGCGAATTGGAAAATGGTAAAGAACCAATTGAGTGGATAGTGCTTGATAAGAAAGGAGACGAATACTTATTGCTCAGCAAATATGTACTTGACTATCACCAATTTCAAAACACTAAGGTAGAAGGAAAATCTGTATCTTGGAATGATTCGGACATACGGAGATGGGCGAATACAGAGTTCTTAGATAATGCATTTTCAGAGTCTGAACAAAAAAATATAATGCAGAGCACTATTGATAATACAAACAATGATTACTATAGTCTGAAATCAACTGAGGATAAAATATTTTTACTTAGTCTAGATGAGATAGTAAATTATTTTGGAAGTAAAAATGAAAACTTAACTAATAATAAACCTGACACTATGATTCTTCCAAATGAAAAGAATAAATCTTTTGCTACAATGTTTGCGAAGGCAAGAGGGGTAATAATTGGCGGAAAACTTTTAGAAGGCGCAAATGTATATTCTTGTGGCTACTATACGAGAACCATGAGAAATACCGAGCATAGTCAAGTAATGTATATCAAAAGTGATGGTTCAGATGACTATATATCTGCATATGATACATGGAAAAGATATGGATTTAGACCAGCAATTTGGGTTAAGAAGTAGTGCATTGAATGATAAATTTAAGTATTGTATAATTAGATAAATAGTTTTAGGGAAATGATATGACCAAAAAAATATTAAAAATAATGTTGCTTTTGGCAATGATAGCATCGATTTGTTTTTGTAGTTTTGCCGCAACAGATGTGTTGGTGCCGCGGACTGATAAAACTGATTTGTTTGATATGGGACCGGGTTATGCCAGTGAAATAGCTGTAGCTGGTGACTCCTATGCTAAACATTTTTATGACGATGAAAAGAATAGAGAGATAAAATTGCATGGTTACTTTAATGAAGGATATACGCTTGAGATGAATTATAATACTCTTAGACAAGCATTTAATTCATTATATAAGATAGTATTTTTGTCTATAAGTGTAAATGACAGACATAAAAGCACGCATCCGTCAGAATTTGAAACAGAACTCAGAGAGTTATTTGACATAGCAAAGAGAACAGGAAAAATAGTTTTAGTTCACTCGTATATGTATTATGATTTGGCATTTGTTCCAAACTTTCCTTATTCGCCATTTGAATATGATTCTATGATAAGAAATTTGATTATGCAATATGATAATGTATACTATATAGATATGAGTGACTGCACTGGGTCAGAATATATGTTGCAAGATGGTATACATTATAATAAAAAGTTTAATGATATCATGTATGACAGAGTAGTGTTTATGATAGATTGGATAGGTAGAAATTAATATGAATAGTGAAAAATTAACAAAAGATGATGTGAAAAAGATTCAAGCTGAGATACTCGAGAGAAAGACTGTCCTTAGACCAAAGATTTTAGAAGATGTAAAATCTGCTCGTGCTCAAGGTGATCTTTCTGAGAATTTTGAATACTATGCTGCAAGAAAAGCGAATAGAGAAAATAATTCTAGAATAGAGTATTTAGAAAAGATGCTCAAGCACGCTACTATAATAGAAGAAAGCACAAATGGTGGAGTTACTCTCAATAACACCGTAAAAGTAAAATTTGTAGAAGACGGTGTAGATGAGTCAGCTTGGGAGATGGATTCTTATAAGATAGTGACATCTATAAGAGCCGATTCAATGAAAAATAAAGTTAGTATAGAGTCACCGCTTGGGAAAGCACTTTTATCTCATGTAGTAGATGAAATTGTGAAGGTGGAACTTGAAAATGGGTCAAGTTACGAACTTAAAATCATAGAAATTGACACTACGACAGATAGTGAAGATGATAATATAAAAGCATTTTAAGAATTGTAGGGGCGAATGCTTGCAGAGCCCGCGCCCGAAAGGATAAATTATGAATAAAGAATTTTATACTATGGACAAAATTGTAGCACTTTGTAAGAATCGTGGATTTTTATTTCCAGGTTCTGAGATTTATGGAGGTCTTGCGAATTCGTGGGACTATGGAAATCTTGGAGTGGAATTAAAAAATAATGTAAAAGATGCTTGGAGAAAAAAGTTTGTGCAGGAGTCAAAGTATAATGTAGGTCTTGACTCTGCTATACTTATGAATCCACAAACTTGGGTTGCTTCAGGGCATCTTGGTTCATTTTCAGATCCACTTATGGATTGCAAAGAGTGTAAGCAAAGGTTTAGAGCAGATAAACTTATCGAAGACTTTGCAAAAGAAAATAATATAGAACTAACTTCATCTATAGATGGTTGGTCTCATGAGGAGATGGAGAAATGGGTAAATGATCACAATGTCCCATGTCCATCATGCGGTAAACATAATTTCACTTCTATAAGAGAATTCAATCTTATGTTTAAGACATTCCAAGGTGTCACTGAAGATGCAAAAAATGTAGTATACCTCCGTCCTGAGACTGCACAAGGTATATTTGTCAATTTTAAAAATGTTCAGAGAACAAGTAGAAGAAAGATTCCATTTGGAATTGCACAGGTTGGTAAGTCATTTAGAAATGAGATTACGCCTGGCAACTTCATTTTCCGTATCAGAGAGTTTGAACAGATGGAACTTGAATTCTTCTGCAAGCCAGGTACAGACCTTGAGTGGTTTGAGTACTGGAGAAAATATTGCATAGATTGGTTACATAATCTTGGTCTAAAAGATGAGCAACTAAGGCTTCGTGATCACGACAAAGAAGAACTTTCTTTCTACAGTAAGGCTACAACTGATATCGAATTCTTATTCCCATTTGGCTGGGGCGAACTTTGGGGAATTGCCGATAGAACTGATTATGATTTGAGTCAACATATGAAAGTATCTGGAGAAGATTTGCAGTACTTTGATGATGAGACAAATGAAAAATATACTCCTTATGTTATAGAGCCATCACTTGGTGCGGATAGAGTGACTCTTGCATTTTTATGCGCTGCATATGATGAAGAGCAAGTTGGAGAAGGGGATGTGAGAACAGTTATGCATTTCCATCCAGCTATAGCACCTATAAAGATAGCAGTGTTGCCACTTTCAAAGAAGTTGTCAGAGCCTGCCATGAAGATTTATGATGAGCTATGCAAATACTATATGTGTGACTTTGATGAGAAAGGAACTATAGGAAAGAGATATAGAAGAGAGGATGAGATAGGAACACCTTATTGTATAACTTATGATTTTGATTCTGAAAATGATAAACAGGTTACTATAAGAGAAAGAGATAGTATGGAACAGGTGAGAGTTCCTATAGAAGAACTTAAAAAGTATTTTGAAGATAAATTTGTATTTTAATGTTTAGATTTTATTTTGATTAAATATGAAAATGGTCATTGAAAAACTTAAAGAGTCTGCAGTTTCTGTTTTGCCAATTGTATTAATAGTGTTTTTGATTTCGCTTACACCTATTTTTGATTTACCAAAACATGAGTTGATTGTATTTTTAGTTTCGGCAGTATTGCTCATCATAGGTATGACGCTTTTCAATATCGGGGCGCAACTTTCTATGACGCCTATGGGTGACTATACAGGCACAGGACTTATAAAGACAAAGAAGTTAAGTTTGATACTTATAGTTGCATTGCTTATGGGTGTACTTGTCACGATTGCTGAGCCAGACTTGATAGTTTTGAGTGGTCAAGTGAAAGATGTTATCAATGGTACTACATTTATAATAAATGTCGGAGTAGGTGTCGGAGTTTTCTTGGTTATCTCATTACTTAAAGTAATATTTAATAAGAAGCTATCCATGTTACTTTTGCTTTTTTACATGTTACTTTTTGCACTTACTTCACTGATATATGAAATGGATAAGGATAGTTTGGTTCCTCTTGCTTATGATTCTGGCGGAGTTACTACAGGACCTATCACAGTTCCATTTGTCATGGCATTTGGTGTGGGTATAGCAGCCACTATAGGTGGTAAAAATAGTAGTGAGAATTCATTTGGATTTGTATCTCTCTGTTCTATAGGACCTATGCTTGTAGTAATGCTGTCTTTTTTATTATCTAAGGGTAAAGTATCTTACACACTTCCTGATTACACTATGAATTCTATAATGGCAAGTGGCATACTCAATATTGTCGTCCATGAGGCTTGGAATATAATGAAGGCCCTTGGATTCATATTTATTTTCTTTATAGTACTTAATTATTTCATAATGAAATTGCCAATGAAAAAATTGATGCAAATTATCATTGGCTTGGTTATAACATTTGTGGGTCTAGTTACATTCCTCACAACTGCATCCATAGGCTTTTTGCCAATAGGTTTTAGCCTTGGTAGTCAGTTGGTAAAATCGGAAGGGGTAACAGCCGTATTGATTTGTTTTATCATAGGTACTGCAGTAGTGCTTGCTGAGCCAGCAATTCATGTGTTGACTAGCCAAGTAGAAGAAGTTACAGGTGGCAATGTGTCAAAGAAATCTATGCTTATTGCTTTGTCAATTGGTGTCGGTATAGCAATCGCACTTTCTATGATTAGAATTAGAAACGATTTTTCAATTCTGTTTTATCTTATACCTGGATATTTTATATCACTTGCACTTACGCTTTTTGTACCACCACTTTATACTGCCATCGCATTTGACTCAGGTGGAGTTGCAAGTGGACCCATGACGTCTACATTTATATTGCCGTTTATGATAGGAGCTTGTGCTGAACTTGCTGGAGAAAGTCAGGTTATGTATCTGGCATTTGGAGTTGTCGCACTTGTCGCTATGATACCGCTCATATCTATCCAGGTGCTTGGTTTTAAATCTATCATGGCAAAAATAGTAAGGGATAGAATTTCAATGAAGAGAATTTTACGCGCAGACGATAACCAAATTATATATTTTGATTAATTACTGAAAGTTCGAGGGGAAAAATAAATGGCAAAAAATGAAAAACAAAATAGATTAACATCCACAAGAAAACTCAGTTTGCTTATTACTATTGTGAGAAAATCAAAAGCAGATTATTTTATTGATGAGCTGCAAGCATTTCATGTAAATATGCAAATGGTTTTAATTGGAAATGGAACTACAAAGTCGGCTTTGTTTTCGGATGAGATAGGCACAAAGGCAATCATTTTGAGTTTGATTACAGAAGAAAATATACCGAAAGCTTTAAAAATGCTTGAAGAAAAATTCCATGAACTTAGAGACGGCAAAGGTGTTGCTTGGACTACCCCACTCGACAGTGTTATGGGCGTAACATTTTTCAATTTTTTAAGTAATAATAAGAGTAGTATAATATAAGAGGTGCGGACATGAAGAATATAGAGTATGAGATGATAGTATGTATAGTCAATGCTGGGTTTTCTGGAGAAGTTATGGATATAGCAAGAAGAGAAGGTGCTACAGGAGGAACTATAGTTCATGCAAGAGGAACGGCCAACCCAAGTGCGGAACAAGAGTTTCAGATAACTATTAATCCAGAAAAGGATTTGCTTTTGCTTACTGTGAAATCAGAAGTAAAAGATAATATTTTGAAGGCAATTTATAATGAGGCAGGACTTGGTTCAGATGCAAATGGTGTAGCATTTTCACTTCCTGTCACCAATGTGGTTGGAATTAAGTAAAATCAATACCACAAATCTACCACTATTTACCTATACTCTACCACTTAACATTTTAGACATTTGATTCTATAATGACACCATAAGCAAAAAACATTTGAGAGAGTTCTCAAAAAAACAAAAATAGAGAGGTGTCAAAATGAAAAGAATAAATAATAATGCACATGTAATATCAGCATCAACAGTAGCAACAGTTTTATTATCAGCAGTAGCTATGACTTTATTATCAGTATTATTGATGGCAAGTGCGAGCTTTGCAAAGTCAGTAGAAATCGGAGATGAGTTCGGAGGACCTGGCATAGGTATGGATGACTCTACTTGGGATGGTTCAATTACAAATAGAATTTACGATTATGGTGATTTAAATGGCATTGCAGGTGACATAGTTGACGAGCACAATGCAGTTTCATCAGATGGACCAGGAATGTTAGCTCAATTAAGAGGATTTGGAAATGTAAAAGTTTACGACGCAGTTGGTCCAGGATATATGGTTTCAGGACTTAATGGCACAGAATCAACATATGTAGATTTTGGGCCAAAAGCAGTAGATTCAACGGCAGACCCAAGTGATTATGTTAAATTTTTAACTATGAAACCTGGTGATTTCACATTCGTAGGTGGCACAAGAGCCGATAAACTAGGCAAATAGTCCCAATAAAATATAGCAAAAATAGTATAATTTATGATATAATAGAACGGTATCGCCGTTCTATTATTTTGGTTTAAAAAAGAGAACGGGTTATTAAGTTGTCTAAGTAAAATTAAGGAGAGAATTATAAATGAGTTGTAAAGTTGAGAAAATAGGAACAAATAAGGCAAAGTTCACTATTGAAATTGATAATTCAGATTTTTTGAAAGCTGAGGATAAGGCATTTAATAAAGAGAAAGGAAAGTTGTCAGCTCCAGGTTTTAGAAAAGGAAAGGTAACAAAGGAAATGGCATTTAAAGTGTATGGAAGAAATGCATTTCTTGAAGAAACTATAAATGAATGCATCAATGACACTTATTATGAAGAAGTTAAGAAAAGCAACGAAAAAGTTTTGGCTCCACCTAAGATAAATGTCATACAAGCAGATGTGACAAAAAATTTCATTTATGAAGCTGAGGTTGCTATAGTCCCAGAAATTACACTTGGAAAATATAAAGGACTTGAACTTAAAAAGACTGAGATTAAAATTAGTGATGCAGATGTTGATAAAAAGATAGAAGAAGAGCAAGTTAAGAATGCCCGCTTAGTTGTAGTTGACAAGAAATCAGAAAAGGGCGATGTGCTAAGTATTGATTTTGATGGCTATGTCGATGGAAAACAATTTAAAGGTGGTAAAGCTGAGAATTATGATTTGGCTCTTGGAAGTAAAACATTTATAGATAATTTTGAGGATCAACTTATAGGAAAGTCAGCAGGTGATGAGGTTGATGTAAATGTTACTTTCCCAGCAAACTATGGTGAAAAATCTCTTGCAGGAAAACCAGCACTTTTTAAAGTTAAAGTTCATGAAGTAAAAGAAAAACAACTTCCAGAGATAAATGACGAGTTTGTATCAGAGATATCTGAGTTTGAGACACTTAAAGAATATAAAGAAGATGTAAAGAAAAAGCTCACTGAACTTCGTGAGAATCAAATGAAGGAAAATGACAAAGGTAAACTTCTTGATGAAGTTGTGAAAAATACTAAGCTTGATTTAGCTGATGAAGCTATAGAGGCTCAGGTTGATGAGATGCTCTACAATTACAATAACCGTCTTAGATATCAAGGAATTGATTTAGAAAAATATCTTGAGATGATACACCAGACAAAAGAGCAGTTTAGAAAAGAGCAGAGACCAGGAGCTGAGAGAAGTCTTAAAAATAGTATAATACTTGAGAAGATTGCAGAAGTAGAAAAGATAGAAGCAAGTGACGAGATGGTAGATGAAGAACTCACAAGGATGGCTAAGTCTTACGGCATGGACCCAGAGCAATTTAAGAAGTCGTATGCAAATCCAGAAGATACGAGGAGACTCAAAGATGAGTTGCTTTACCCAGCAGTGATGGAATTTCTTTATAATAATGCAAAGTTGTCGTAATTTAATAAATAACTTTATTATAATAATATTTGCAACTCTCGAAAGAAAATAGTTGGAGCAAAAACTAATTTTTTGCAACGATGATGATGCTCGAGCCTTAGAGTTTTAGCATTGTTTGAGCGTAGCGAGTTTGCAAAACTCTTGGCGAGAGCGAGGCAGCGCTTGCATAAAAAATCTTGTTTTTGCGACCTATTTTCGAAGAGAGTTGCAAATGTAAAAAAATAAATTATAGAATTATAAGGAGAATATAAAATTATGAGAGAGAAAAATTATATCCCAATGCCCTACGTTATAAAGCAAACAAGTAAGGGCGACAGACAATATGATATTTTTTCAAGACTTTTAGAAGAGAGAATTATTTTTATAGCTGACGAGATATCAGATGATTTATCATCTATAGTTATGGCTCAGATGCTTCTCCTTGAGTCAGAAGACCCAAAGAAGGACATCATGCTCTATATAAATAGTCCGGGTGGCTCTATATCAGCTGGTATGGCAATATATGATACTATGCAGTATATAAAGTGTGACGTGC
Source organism: Lachnospiraceae bacterium (assembly GCA_017542725.1). The sequence goes on from JAFXWR010000111.1 coordinate 20,613, forward strand.
AAACCATCTGTATGGGTATGGCTGCAAGTATGGGAGCATTTTTACTTGCAGGTGGAACTAAGGGAAAGAGATTTGCTCTTCCAAACTCTGAAATTCTCATACACCAACCACTTATGCATGGACTTGGTGGTCAAGCTACAGAGATTGAAATAGCTGCCAATCAAATCATCAAGACAAAAAAGAAAATGAATGAGATGCTTGCTAATTTCACTGGTAAAGACTACGAAACATTAGTTAAAGCAACTGACAGAGACAATTGGATGACTGCTAAGGAAGCACTTGATTTTGGACTTATAGATAAGGTTATAGAAAAGCATTAATAGGGGTTAAAACTCACGATGGATGATAAAATTCCTTTTTGCTCGTTTTGTGGAAAAACAGCGAGCCAAGTAAAAAAGTTAATAGCAGGCAATAAAGAAGATACATTTATCTGTGATGAGTGTGTCGGTTGGTGTTTGGATTTGCTTGAAGAAGAAAGAGTAAATGAATTAGCCAATGATAAAGGTGATGGCAACATACAATCTATACTTGATAAGATTGATATGTTAAAACCTACTGTAATTAAAGAATATTTAGACCAATATATAATAGGTCAGGAAGATGCAAAAAAGAGTTTGGCTGTTGCTGTCTACAATCATTATAAGAGAATAAAAAATAAAGATGAGGATGTAGACATTCAGAAATCAAATCTTCTTTTCATAGGACCTACAGGAAGTGGCAAAACTTATATGGCAGAAACTCTTGCAAGATTTTTGGGAGTGCCATTTGCGATAGCAGATGCAACGACTCTTACTGAAGCAGGCTATGTAGGCGAAGATGTAGAAAATGTAGTGCTTAAACTTTTATCTGCAGCAGGTGGAGATGTAGCAAGGACAGAGATTGGAATAATCTACATAGATGAGATAGATAAGATAACAAAGAAGGGTGAGAATGTAAGTATCACACGTGATGTGTCTGGAGAAGGTGTGCAGCAGGCACTTTTAAAGATTATTGAAGGCACAGAAGCAAATGTACCACCATCAGGTGGTAGAAAGCACCCACAACAAGAGTATATACAAGTTAATACTAAAAATATTTTATTTATCTGCGGTGGAGCATTTGATGGACTTGAAAATATAATTGAAAGTAGAATAAATACATCAACTATAGGATTTAATACAAAACTCGTAGATAAAAAGGATATAAAGTATGACGAGTACATAAAAAAGTGTGAGACAAAAGATTTGATAAAGTATGGACTCATACCAGAACTCGTAGGTAGACTTCCAGTTGTAGCAACCCTTGAATCACTGGATGAAGAAGCACTTATAAAGATTTTGACAGAACCAAAGAATGCAATCATAAAACAATATCAAAAACTTTTGAAATTTGATAATGTTGAGCTTGTATTTACTGAAGAAGCATTAAAGATGGTTGCTAAAAAAGCTATGGAGAGAAATCTTGGAGCGAGAGGACTTCGTGGCATCATAGAAGAGATAATGAGAGATGTAATGTATGAGATACCTGATGAAGAAAATGTAAGAGAGGTTGTGGTGACAGACAAGTGTATCGCTGAAGGTGCAAAACCCGAATATGTATATGATTCTATAAGACCAAGAAAAGATAGTAAGAAGTTTATAAAAAAATCAGCATAAAAAAGGCACTCATATGAGTGCCTTTTTATTTTAATATTTATTAATATTGAATTGTCAGTTTGTGCGGAGCACAGATTATCATGTCGTTATCTATGTCAGGATTTAGATATCCGTGCGAGACGCATATTTTATCAGAGCAGTTGGCATCAATACATCTTACTTTATGGTCTTTTATTTCTATGATATTAAAACCTCCATTTGGGTCACCGATGGTATAGGTTCCGGGGAGGCTTAGATCGATTTTTCTGCCACTAACTTGAGTTACTCTAGTACCGTCTACAAATACAGAAATATTTCGGGTGTCTTTTTTGAAAACAAAATGAGTTAATAAATACGATACCAATGCAAATATCAATAGAGCAATTATCGCTATAGTTTCAAGTTTCTTATTCTGTTCTTCTGAAATTTTCACTCTTTTCCCGATCAACATAGTATTAATTATAGCCTACAAGGCACATATTTTCAATATTATCTTGATTTTATGCCATTTTATAGTTATAATATATGTATATAAATATGTGCAATTGACCGCATAATTTGCGGCCAGTGCTTTTTTGGTTGAAAATAGGAGAATTAATGGACAACAATAGACAAAATAACAACAAAGGAAAGAAACAAGGCGGAGGAATGCCGCAATCATTTTTCGGTGCAATAATTGCAATAGTTGCAATTTCATTTATATACTCTATGATTTTTTCTGGAACTGCAGGAAGATATCTTTCAAATAATCAAGAAGACATTTCATATTCAAAGTTTATAGAAAAAGTAAATGAAGGCAAGATATATAGAGTAAGAATTTCTACAGAAGATATATATGCATATGAAAAAGGCGAGAAATTTAATCAAGATGAAAAAGTCGAAATTAAAAATGAGCAAGATATCAAAAATGTTTTAGAGAATTTTCAAAAGTCTCAAGATAAAATTTATCACATCGTAAAAGTAACTGATGATAAGGATTTAGTAAATAGACTTATTGAAAAAGGTAATATAGAGATAATTGGTGTGAAGGCAAGTATGGTTATGGATTTGATAATTTCATTTGCACCATTTATTATGCTTTGGATTCTTATCGGTATGTTTGCAAGAAGAATGTCTGGCGGCATGGGCGGTGGACTTGGCGGTATATTTAGCGTTGGCCAAAGCAAAGCAAAAAGATATATGCAAAGAGAAACTGGAGTTACATTCAAAGATGTAGCTGGTGAAGATGAGGCAAAAGAATCTTTACAAGAAATAGTTGACTTCCTTCACAATCCAAAAAAGTATACTTATGTCGGTGCAAAACTCCCAAAGGGTGCACTTCTTGTGGGACCTCCTGGAACTGGAAAGACACTTC
>JAFXWR010000112.1 GCA_017542725.1 Lachnospiraceae bacterium
ATTTTGAGATTTAAATAATTTAGGCAATAACATCGCAGTTGACCCAACTTTTTAATAATTCCTTGGAATCCTTGTGATTCTGAGGAATTATTTTTGTATTTGTTTTTTACCACATATATGATGTTAACAATTTACTTTGTAAATTGACTATTCAAAATACTTTTAATTTCGTAAATTTATATGTATAACTACCAGCACTTGGTACTTGGAAAATCCTATATTTGTATTAGATTTTAAATAAAAAACCAAGTGTTATGATAGATTTCAAGAAGTTCAACAGCGTTATCTCCCTCACCTCGTATTTCAACTCTAACGAGAAGTGCAAGCAAGCCATCATCCAGAGTCGTTGGTCTGATGGTGATGTGGTTTGCCCCTACTGTGGTGGTCATCACTGTGTGACTCGCAAGGACGGTAAATTTCGTTGCAAGTCTTGTGGTAAAAATTTCTCTTGCCTCGTTGGTACAATCTTCGAGAATACCAAGTTGCCACTTATCAAGTGGTTTTTGGCTATGTACTTTATCTCTTCTCACAAGAAGGGTATCTCTTCATACCAGCTTGCAAAGAACATTGAGGTGACTCAGAATACCGCTTGGTATATGCTTCAGAAGGTACGTCTTCTCTACCCTCAGACTGATGCAGAGTCCTTTGAGGGTACTGTAGAGTGTGATGAAGTGTACATTGGTGGTAAGGAAAAGTGGAAGCATAAGTCAATGCGCACACCTAAGACCCAAGGACGTTCCACGAAGACCAAGACTCCAGTCTTCGGTATGATGGAGCGCAGCACCTTCATCAATAAGAAGGGCGAGGTTGAGCCTATCACCTACGTCCACGCTATCGTTGTGGAGAACACCAATAGGGCTACATTGCAGCCTATCATTCAGCAGTTCGTTGCTGAAGGTTCAAGAGTCATCACTGATGAACTCAGTGCCTACAATGGGCTTGCTACATTGGGGTATACTCACGCTGTTGTTGCTCATGGCGCTGAAGAGTATGCCAATGGTGACGTATTCACCAATAGCATTGAGGGTTTTTGGAGTCATTTCAGAAGAATGATTGTTGGCTGTTACCACGATGTGTCTGACGAGCATTTGCAGTCATATATTGACGAGGCTGTATATCGTTGGAACACAAGAAAAATGAGCGAATCGGAGAGATTCGCCCATATGTTTGACAAGTCGATTGGACTTGTTCGTAAGTGGTCTGAGATTAGAGTGGGGCTTGTGGCTGCTTGAAACCACTAATGTAATGCTTTATCAATTTGTATGTTTGATTAAGCTCTATAACTCTTCTTTCTAATTCGTGATAAAGGTATGTTGTAGAACGATAATCGTTGCTGTTTCCTTCATCCTCCATTGCTTTCAAAATATCATATATACCTCTTGCAAGTGCTTTTGCATTTACAAAATAGTCTTTGCCCCATTCATCGTTAGAATGGCTAAATGCAGAGCCTTCGCTAATTTCTTCTAATGTTCTATTAACTGACTCTCTCACAATATTATGAATGTCTGATTCTGTAAGTCTTATAAGTTTTCTATTCATTGTCTTTGATTCTGTTACATTACCATTATGTTCGTCTGCCCATTTCTCGTACTCATAGTCTCTTCCATTGTCAAAGTGCTCCCTTGAACCACCAAGATGTTTGTTGGCTGATTTACCACTAGTTCGATAGGCATCATTATATGTCTTCATATATCTGTTCTTGTCAGCGCCACTTGTTCTATTGGCACGCTGATACGCTCTTTCTGCTGTTCTACCCAAGATTTCTTGTCCTTTGGGAGTGTCACCTATTTCATTAATTCTATTTATATTCTTTGATTCTGTTCGTATTCTATTTTGTTCTTTCCAAGGCAAAACATAGTTCTTGTATATTTCTTCTGCCTCCGTTCTTGTTCCAAATCCACCATCAGGGTATCCTTTACCTATCATCAAACAAATTAGCATAATCCATTTGGGGTGGTTATTGTAATCTTTACCAAACTCATTCTCTAGCTTACCTTTTTGCTTCCATGAGTTTAATGTGTTAATAACTTTATTTGCCTTTTGTTCTATATAATTCATATCTAATACGTATTTTCTAATAAATATCACATAGAATTTGTTTTTATCAGAAAATGAACGTAATTTTGCCGAAAAATAGATATTTATTGAAAAGTTGAAATCGAATATATGGCAAAGAAAGTAATACGTCTTACAGAGGAAGAACTAAAACAACTCATAAAAGAAGCAACAGCAAGGGTTATGAATGAAATGGATGCACCAACGTATTCACGCATTCATAACGCTTCTCATAGGGCTATGCAAGACATACAGAATGGCAACTATGAAAGGTCTGTTAATGGAAAGAAGATTGTAGATAATGATGACATCATAAGTCGTGCCGATAGTCTTGAAGCAGATGCACAAGCGCATTGGCTTAAGGATTACGTGGGTCAAACATTCAAGTTCTTTGGAAGAAGCCAGATGGGTCTACCAGCGCACGTTCTGTTCACGTTTGAAAAAATAACCAAGTTAGAACCCAACAAGACTGTTTTGGTTGGTAGTGTCACGTTCAACAGAAATCAAATCAATGGTGATGGTATTGTAATCGACTTTGTAAAAGGTAGGGTTAAATACCACGAAAGAGGTAATAGGTATGCCTACAACTTGGAGATAGATAATAGGTACAAGCAAATGTGGGATGCCTTTACCAATGAATTGAAAGCAGCATTAGACGCAAGGCAATATTAAAGCAAATTAGCAACCTGGTTAGGCTGCTAATTTTTTAGATATTTGGGTCAACTGCGATGTTATTGCCATAATTTAAGCCCCTGCCAACCGGCAGGGGCTTAAATTATTTTACTTCTTATTGATAGCTAAGTCGATGGCGACGGCTACAGAAACCGTAGCGCCTACCATTGGGTTGTTACCCATGCCGAGGAAGCCCATCATCTCTACGTGAGCAGGAACTGAAGAAGAACCTGCAAACTGAGCGTC
>JAFXWR010000113.1 GCA_017542725.1 Lachnospiraceae bacterium
CACCTTCGGAAAAAACAATCGGGCGTGCAGACAGACTGACAAGGTAACTGGTGATACATCCAGCTTGATACCTACATGGGGTTCAAACGCTTCATCTAACGGTCAAGGATTTAATATTGATATTAAGTAATTAAACAACACACAGGATGGGGGTAGGTATCACTGCACAGATAACCTACCTCCTTTTTTATTTAAAAATACTAAGGGAGGTTATCAAATGCACAGATTAGTGTTAACTGTATTCAGAACAATATTTCTGTCATTGATATTTATATTTGTCTTTGATATTGGTTTCTATGTATACAGAGCATTTAGCGTTAATCAGCGTATGGAATCTATAATGACTTCTATGCAGAAAGTTGTTATGGAGAATAACTATTTACCAGATGCAGATTATCAAATGTATAAAGCCATTTTTTTGCAATTAGAGCATGATATGAATAATGGTGATACCTTTATAGAGGGTATTGGCTTAAATTATACACAGGACGCAGCAGGCGCAGGTATTTTGACATCTTTGACCGCTACTGATGTAGTTTCAGGTACAAATAGAGATTTGTTAGTAAAGAGAATGAATAAGCCTGCTCGTTATGGTGATGTCATGATAGTACAATCCGCAGTAAGGATAAGACAACCTATTTGGGGATTTGGTACGGCAACAAACAATTATTTAACGGACACGGATTATTTTAGTAAGGGTACTAGACCAGACGCAAGGAATTGGAATAGAGTTGGTTATAGTGCTACTACGTTCTTTTATACATATTATGTACCTTGTTTGAAATATCAATCTATACATGATGTTTAAGGTAGGAGTGAGGGTGATTAAATGAGACATGCACGAAATCTATTTATAATTATAGTATTAAATATATTTTTAATGCTAATGGTTTCGGTATTAATGGAATATGATAATTTGGCTCCACGTTTAGCATCATTAGAGAATAATATTGATATTGCGTTAAGTCGTTCAATAGATGCTGCTACCGCATCGGAGGAATTATTTAGTGCAGAATATCAAGAGAATAAGTATAGTGAACAAGTAGTATCTTCACAAGGTCGTACACCAACTGATAGAGTTGGCGCAAACGTTACAATATGCGGTACTGATGGTGTATGGTTTGATACTAGTGCTTATATTCTTGCTATGTTTTATGAGACAAAAGGACGCTTACCTAAAAATCAATCAGATTATGCAACAGAGGCAGTTGTAGCAGAAAACAACCCATATGTTACAAGGTCTGTTTATACTTGGTTATTTGGTCAGGCGGGTCATAACTACAATCATTATGATTGGTGTAATAACAATATTAGTATGATGAACGCTTTAGATGAAGCTAATGTTCCGTTATGTGATAGAAAACCTACAACAGAGTTTAAGAAGTTTTATGACAAAATTGGTAAATCTATTGTTATAAATGGTGTAGTTAAGCAGAAAGTCGCTGGTGGAGATAACTATACAACCGTTAAGGCTTATTATCCTGTATTAGATAACATGGGGTTGGATTTTAATGATGCTTTTACAGGTGATTCAAGTAATGGCGGTGGTATTGAAGCTGACTACATGACAGATAACTTCTGTATGACAGAACACGCAGGTAAGAAAATAAAGGGTAATCGTTACACAGTTTATTATTTAACACCTTATTCATTGGGCGTAACATATATACCTATTAAGGTTTTAAAGCCTGTATTTATGGCAAATTTAGATACTATTGCACATTTACAGAAGGTTTCATCTGTAGGTGCTGATACTACAAATGCTTTTAGAAAAGC
>JAFXWR010000114.1 GCA_017542725.1 Lachnospiraceae bacterium
AGGCTGTGGAAACACAGAATAGTAATGAGTAATAAAGTTTTAAATAAAATTAAAATGCTAATTTTTTCAGTGCTTACAGTTATTATAATATTGGTGACAGCTTGTAGTTCAAATAAGTCTGTTGATAGTTCGAGTGCGAGCAAGGATGCTGTCATAGTTAATGAAAAGAAAACAAGAAAGATAGTAGACATGAAAGGGGTAGAAGTTGAGATACCGGAAAAAGTAAATACATTTGTAGAAAGTTGGTTTGCTCACAATGCTGTAGATGTGATGTTGAGAAATGCAGAGGGAATGCTTGTGACTTGTTGTGATGAACCATCATATCAATGGATGTATAAGGTGTGTGATAATTTAAGAAAGGCTCAGTTTGCAAAATTTTCAGATTCTATGAATCTAGAAGAGATTATTTCTTTAAACCCAGATGTTGTATTCGGTTCAAATGAAAAATATAGAGATATGTTTACAAATGTTGGGATACCTTTTATAAATTGTATGTTTACTAATTATGATGAGATGAAGAGGTCTATAAAACTTACTGCAGAAGTTTTTGGCGGTGATGCAGTCGATAAAGCGAATAGATATATTTCTTATCTTGATACAAAGCTAAGTGAAGTTAAAAAGGTAACTGACACTGTCCCTGAAGATAAAAAAACTACAATTGTGCATGGTAGTTCAGTCTACAAGATGGGTGTTGATGGCAGGAACACTATTATAAATGATTGGATAGGATATAGCGGAGGTATCAATGCAGCTGCTAATGATATAGATGGTAATTTACAGACTATGACTATGGAACAATTACTTCTCTGGGATCCAGATGTAATTATTACAGGTGATACGGAGGAAGAAGTCGATAAAATTATGTCAGATGCTTCATGGCAAAACTTAAAGGCTGTGAAAGAAGGTAGAGTATATGCCAACCCGAAAGGTATATTTGCATGGGATAGGTATGGAGTAGAGGAGGCACTACAATTTCAATGGTGTTCACAAAAATTATACCCAGAACTATTTAAAGATTTTGACATAAAAGCTGAGCTTAAAAAATTCTATAAGGACTTCCTAGATTATGAATTAAGTGATGAAGATGCTGAAAAAATCCTAAGACACCAAAATCCATAAGCTGCAAGGCCCAAATTTTCGCATAATTTTGTCAAATTATTTTACTTGTAAAATCATTTAAAAGTGATATAATTAATGTAATTAAATTTAAGAAATATCCCCCCCTGACGCTTAAGAAGTATCTGAGGCGAAAGATATGGTAAATATTTTAGGAGATAAGACCATATCTTGTGATATGGTCTTTTTTATTAACTATGAAAATAACAAATCTTTATAAAGAAAAAGAAAATACTGAGCTTAGAGACTCAATAATTCATAAGGAAAATGGCGAGAAAGAAAACTTGCCGTATGAGCTTCTAAATGAGCATTTGATTAAAGTGTACATAAATGAGAGAGAAGCTATGAGTTTAGTTTGTACTGGAACTAATTTAGTTGAGTTAGTTGTGGGAAGAATAGTAAGTGAAGGAATAATTAAAAATATTGATGATATTGAAAACATATATATTTGTGAATATGGCCTTAGAGCAAAATTAATTATTAAAAATTATGTGCAAGATGCATGTAAACTTAAAGCAGCAGATGATGTGACTAGTTGCTGCCAAGATAATAGGACATATTTAAAAAGTGAAACTAAACTTGAGAAAGTAAATAAAGTTATGGAAGTAAGTGATAAAGATATATTTAACCTTGCAGAGGCTTTCAATGAAGATTCAAAGATTCACAAGATGACTTCAGGTACACATGCGGCATATCTATATTTTGATGGAAAGGTTATAAAATCATTTGAAGACATAGGAAGGCACAATGCACTTGATAAAATTATAGGATACATATATATGAATAATTATGTGCCAGAGAAATGTATTGTCTTTACAACAGGTAGAGTTCCAGTTGATATGGCAAAAAAGGCAATTTATTCTAAACTTGGATGCCTCGTGTCAAAAGCTGTGCCTACATCTGATGCAGTGGATTTAGCAAAAGAATATAATTTAAATCTTATTTGTAGAGCATGGAGAGATTCATATCAAGTTTTTAATGAAGCAAAGTATTAGGAGAGAAGTGAAAAAAGTTAACAAAAAAATAAATATATTGGTGGCGATATTGTTAGTGATTTTGCCAATAATAATATCTATTGTATGCCTTGGATTCGGAAGGCTTAGCATACCTATAAGTGAAATTATAGATTATTTTAAGGGAAATGAGATCTCAAAGCAAAATGTATTGATACTCTCTAATGTCCGCATACCAAGAATAATTTCAGCTATGCTTGTAGGAGCTTCTCTTCCTCTTGCCGGACTCATATTTCAATCATATTTTTCAAATCCATTAGCAACACCTGATACTTTGGGGGTGGCGAGTGGTTCAAGTTTTGGAGCAGCGCTTGCAATTCTGTTTGGATTTAACATATTTGGAATTGAAATTTCTGCTTTTGTATTTGGACTACTTACAATTGTCATAACTGGAATTACAGGTATAAAGAGAGATGAGTCAAAGCAAACAATCATCCTTGCTGGTATAATAGTTGGTTCACTCTTTCAAAGTCTTGTGTCTCTTGTCAAGTTTGTAGCTGATACTGACACAGTACTTCCTTCTATCACATTTTTTCTTATGGGAAGTTTTCAGTCTATAGGCAAGGAGACATTATTTGTAAGTGGACCTATAATTATAATTTGCATCTTGATAATATTTTTGCTTAGGTGGAGAATTAATCTTCTCACAGTTGACGAAGAAGTGGTGAAAACTATGGGAGTAAATATTACATTACTTAGAATGATAGTAATAGTTGCAGCGACTATAATAACTGCTATTTCTATTGCTATGGCAGGTCAAGTAGGATGGGTTGGACTTATAGTGCCACATTTTTGTAGAATGCTGGTGGGCGAAAACCATACTAAACTTGTACCATTCAATATAAGCATTGGCATTTGCTTTATGGTTATAATTGACACTTTGGCGAGGTCGATGTTTGCTGCTGAGATACCAATATCAGTTTTGACTTCATTAATTGGTGCGCCATTTTTCATATATATGATTAGAAGTAGAGAAGGAGTTAAATTATGATTTTAGAAATTAAAAATTTAACTTTTTCTTATGATAAGCATATAGTTTTTAAGGATTTAAATTTCAAACTTAAAAGCCCCGATGTCTTATCTATACTTGGCCCAAATGGTATAGGAAAAACTACTTTAATTAAATGTCTCCTTGGTATAAAGAAAAAAACAAGTGGAGAGATATTGATTGATGGTAAGGAGATAGATGGTTTCAATAAAAAAGATTTTTATTCTTTTGTTGCCTATCTTAAGCAGGGAGGAAAAGAATCATCTATATATACAGTACTTGATACAGTACTACTTGGACTTGCAAGTCAGATAAATCCACTTTTAAAGCCAAAAGACAGCGATATAGAAAAGGTTAATAATATATTAAAAGAACTCGGCATATATCATTTGAGAGATAAGTATGTCTCAAAACTTAGTGGTGGTGAGGCACAGATGGTATTTATGGCAAGAGCACTAGTGAGAGAACCAGAGATTTTGATACTTGATGAGCCCGAGTCAAATCTTGATTATAGAAATCAATTGCTCATGCTTGACACAATTGATAGATTAAAATCTCATGGCAAACTAATAATTTTCAACACTCACTATCCAGAGCATGCATTAAGATATTCAAATAAAGTTTTATTACTCAATGACTCTTATAAATATAAATTTGGCAACACAGGCGACATAATCACAAAAGAAAATATAGAAGCTACCTATAAAATTAAAGCTGCAGTTGGAGAACTAAAAGATGGGGACACCATCTATAAAGATATAATTCCGCTATCAATTATATAAAGTGGGGCTCGCATAGCTCGTCCGTACGTGTAGGGGCGAGTTGCACGAGGACGAGGAGGACATATGAAAAAATTTGCAATTTATGGAAAAGGCGGCATCGGCAAATCTACCACCGTATCAAACTTATCAGCCGCATTTGCTGACATGGGAAAGAGCGTCATGCAAATAGGCTGTGATCCAAAAGCCGATTCAACAGGTCTTATTACTCATGGCAAAAAAGTTAATACAACCCTTGAACTTATTAGAGATAAAAAAGATAATTTCGAACTTGATGATATGATTAGACTTGGTTATAAAGATATTGTCTGCGCTGAGGCAGGTGGTCCAACTCCTGGTCTTGGATGTGCAGGTCGTGGAATTATTTGCGCACTTGAAAAACTTGAAGAGAAGGGTGCTTATAAAAAATATAAACCAGATATTGTTTTTTATGATGTACTTGGTGATGTTGTCTGCGGTGGGTTCTCTATGCCTATGAGAAGCGGTTATGCTGATAAAGTTTTTGTAATCACTTCAGGTGAAAATATGTCTATATATGCTGCCGCCAACATTTGTATGGCTATAGAAAATTTTAAAGGAAGAGGCTATGCAAAACTTGGTGGGATTATTTTAAATAAAAAGAATGTAAAAGACGAAGAGAAAAAAGTAAAAGAACTTTGCAAAGAGTTTAAAACTAAGATTGTGGGAGTTTTGCCTTTTGATGAGATAGTGCATAAGGCTGAAGATTTAAAGAAGACTGTAATTGAAGCATTTCCTGATAGTGATATGGCTAAAGCTTATAAAAAACTTGCAAAGGAGGTGCTAGATGCTTAGATCAGTTAATGAAGAACATGGGAATATTGCAATAGGTAAATCATTAAAAGAAATTAATGCAGATGCACCATTTGACACAGGACTTGAATATGGATGTCCAGCAAGAGGTGCATGGAATATAGTTCATACTGGATTTTTAGTTCCAGAATGTCATGAAGTTTTTGTCTGCGCTGCTAATTGTCTAAGGGGAGTGGTACTCACAGCAGCTGAGATGGGAACGATTGGTCAGTTTTCAACAGTAACTATAAAAGAAAACAATGTGCTTGATGGCAATATGGAAGAGCTACTTATTGATGGAGTTACTTCTATAATCAAGAAACTTAAAAAGAAACCAAGAGCTATACTTGTATATACAAGTTGCATACATCATTTTATGGCGCTTGATTTAGACCTGTGTTATAAGACACTTCGTAAGAGATTTCCAAAAATCAAGTTTACGGATTGCTATATGAATCCTATAATGAGAAAGAGTGGAATGACACCTGATGAACTTATGAGACGACAACTCTATTCACTCATAGATAAAACTGATAAAAAAGATAATGGTATAAATATTTTAGGAAATAATTATGCGACAGATGAGAGTAGCGATCTAGTAAGACTTATTAGAGTAAGTAAATATAAATTAAGAGACATAACTTATTGCAAAACATTTGACGAATATGAAGAGATGGGAAAGAGTAAATTTAATATTGCCTATCTCGGTGTTGCAAAGAAGGGATTATATGATATAAGTAACAAACTTGATCAAGAAGCGATATTCATACCTATAAGTTATGACCCAAGTACTATAAAAAGTCATTTAAAAACACTTGCTGATACTATAAATGTTGACATCAACAAATTCGACTTTAGGGAAGATGAAGCACTCACCAAACTTAAAGAAGCCAAAAAAGTTATTGGGAACACAGCAATCGCTATTGATTACACATTTACTCCAGCAACATTAAGTCTTGCCAAACTTTTACTCGACTATGATTTCAATGTTAAAAAAATATATATTGATTCAATTGGAGAGAAAGATATACTTGATGAGATCAAAAAGAAATATAGTGATAGAGACATAATGTTTTACCCGACGGTAAATGTTGCGATGAGGAAGAATGATAGAGAACAAAGCGAAAAGTACTTAGCACTTGGTCAAAAGGCAGCATACTTCACAAATACAAATTATTTTGTAAATGAAGTGGAGTGCGGTGGTCACTATGGATTTGACGGAATCAAAAGACTTGCAGAGAAATTGATAGAAGCAAATTCGAAAGAAAAAGATGCGTCAATATTAATTCAAAAGAAAGGATTGGGGTGTAACTGTTTATTATGAGACAAATACAAACATTCACAAGTACATATACGGCAGATGTATCAGGAGTGCCATCAGCACTCTATGAACTTGGCGGCATGAGTATAATGCATGATGCTTCAGGTTGCAACTCAACTTACAATACTCACGATGAACCAAGATATTATGATAGTAAAAGTATGGTATTCATTACAGGTCTTTCAGAAATGGAAGCGATAATGGGTGATGACCAAAAGTTAGTAAATGATATTATAAAAGCAGCTAAAGAGTTAAAGCCAAGATTTATTGCTATCGCAGGTACACCAATACCTATGATTACAGGCTGTGACATAGAAGCAAATGCGAGAGTGATAGAATCAGAAACAAAAATCCCTACTTTTGGAATCAATACCAATGGCATGCATTCTTATGTTGAAGGAGCTGGTGAGGCACTTCTTCACTATGCCAAAGCTTTTGTAAAAAAGAATGCAAAGAAGAAAAAGAATTCTGTGAACATTTTAGGTGCTACTCCAATAGATTTTTCAGTCAATGGTCAGATAGAGAGTATAAAAAAATTTTTAGAATCAAATGGCATCAAAGTTATTTCAAATTTTGCATTAGGATGTGATATTGATGAGATGGCGAATGCTGGCGAAGCATCAGTAAACCTCGTTGTATCATCAGTTGGCATAAAGGTTGCAGAATATTTGCAAAATGAATTTAATACTCCATATATAGTAGGCGTCCCATACGGCAACCAAATGAAGCAAGATTTACTAAATGCAATCGTAGGAGCGAACAGCAGTGTAGGGGCGAGCACTGCGAGCCCGCTCTTCTTGTCGGACATTGGCAACAAATTCAAAAATGAAAAAATTTACATTATCGGCGAGTCCGTCACATCAAAATCCCTTGCCAAATACATTTACTATAAATTCGGTCACATAGCAAAAGTAATCTCAGCAGTAGAACTTGGCAACACTTATCACGGCGACATAGTTAAAAATCTAAAAGTGAGAGATAGCGTTGCACTTGAAAAGTTTGATTTACATATAGAGGATGAGGACAATATAGCAGAAACTATAAAAGATGCAAAAATAGTTATCGCCGACCCACTCTATAGACCAATTGTTCCTGATAAATCGATATTTGTTAATCATCCGCATGAGGGGTTCTCGGGGCGGCTGTTCCGCAAAAACATTATAAATTTAATAGATGCATTATATTGAAATACTATTATTTATTTAATTATCGATTTGTAATTCTCTCCGAAAATAGGTCGCAAAAACAAGATTTTCTAACAAAGCTCTGACTCGTTCTTGCCAAGAGTTTTGCAAACTCGCTTCGCTCAAACAGTGCTAAAACTCTAAGGCGCGAACTTCGTCATCGTTTGAGAAAATCAGTTTTTGCTCCAACTATTTTCTTAAGAGAATTACAAATCTATACAATATAATATAAGTATAACATTATAAGTTTTCAAGTATTTTGGAGGAGTAGTATGAAAAAGTTATTATCAGTAATTTTAGTTTTATCAATGTGTATTGGAGTATTTGCATGTACCAATACTTCAAAAACAAGCACAGCAGTCAATGAGTCAACAGCGGAACAAGTTCTTGACTCATTGAATGGAAGTACACACACAGTCGTAGACCACGGCGGCAACCAAGTCGAAGTACCAAACAAAATTGAGAGAATAGTTGTATCAGATATTTTCCCAATTCCAGCTGTTCTTTCAGTATTCTTTAATAGCGCTGACAAGATTGTAGGTGTTGCACCAACAAGTTATAGTGCTGCAAAAAATAGTTTGCTTTCGCAGATTTATCCAGAGATTTTGAATGCAAAAACGGATTTCATGAATGGAAATGTAATTAATGTAGAAGAGCTAATGAAACTAAATCCAGATGTAGTATTTTATAGCGAGAATAACAACGAGCAAAAAGAGGTTTTGACTAAGGCAGGATTTTGTGCAATAGGCATTTCTGCAAATGGCTGGCATTATGACTGTATAGAAACACTTAATCATTGGATTGAAACTTTGACTGATGTGTTTAAGTATTCTGACGATATCAATATTTTGACTGAGAGAAGTAATAAGGCACAAAAGAAGTCAGTTGAGATTTATGATATGATTAAGAGCAGAGTTTCTAAGCTTACTAATGAAGAGAAGAAGAGAGTATTTTTCTTATTCCAATACAATGACAGCACTATGATGACATCTGGCAAGAATTTCTTTGGTCAATGGTGGGCAGATGCATCAGGTTGTATAAATGTGGCTGAGGAACTTGAAAAAGATAATTCAGTAGCAACTAATCTTGAACAAGTTTATGCTTGGAATCCTGATATGATATTTATTACAAATTTCACAACAGCTCTTCCAAAAGACTTATATGAGAATACTATAGGAACTTATGACTGGAGTGAAGTAAAAGCTGTAAAAGATAAAGAAGTTTATAAGCTTCCACTTGGTATGTATAGAACTTACACACCTGGAATAGATACTCCTATTACACTTCTTTGGTTTGCTAAAACTGCATATCCTGATATGTTTGATGATGTTGATTTGGTTAAAGAGACAAGAGAGTATTATCAAGATATATTTGGTGTAAATCTTACTGATGACCAAATAAAGAGTATATATAACCCAGATGCAAATGCTGGAAGAACTTATTTTAACTAGTCGTAGGGGCGAACGCTTGCGGAGCCCGAGTAGGTATAGTTATGAATAGAATAGCAACAATCAGTATTATAGTAGAACAAAACAACAAAGAGACCGTGCAAAAGGTCAACGATTTATTGCACGAGTTTCAAGATACAATTTTAGGGAGAATGGGTATCCCAGACAAGGCACATGGCGTAAATATAATCAGTGTAGCTATGTGTGCCGATGAAGATAAAATCAATGCATTAACCGGAAAACTTGGTCGGATTGATGGCATAAGCGCCAAGACTTTATATTCCAAAAACTCTTACTAAATCGTAGGGGCGAGCACTGCTAGCCCGATTGGACAATTATGACAAACGAAAAAATTAAAAACTTAATAGAAAATTTAGAACAAGGTGACAAACTCTCATTACAAGAATTTACTTACATCCTTGAAAATTACAACAAAGAAGACTTTGACTACATTAAAGACACTGCTCAAAAAATTGCCATAGAAAAGTTTGGAAAGAAAATCTATTTTCGTGGTATAATAGAATTCTCAAATATATGTAAAAACGACTGCATATATTGTGGAATAAGAAGGTCAAATAGCAATGTCGATAGATATAGACTTACCAAAGAAGAAATTCTTGAGTGCTGTCAAGAAGGATATGAATTTGGATATCGAACTTTTGTATTACAAAGTGGAGAAGATGGACATTTTACTGACGATGTAATGGTTGATGTGGTTAAGTCTATAAGAGAAAAATATCCAGATTGTGCTATCACATTGTCTATAGGTGAAAGAAGTAGAGACTCATATCAAAAATTATTTGATGCAGGAGCGAATAGATTTTTACTTAGACATGAGGCGGCAAACAAAGAACTATATGAGAAGATTCATCCAGCTGTACAAAAATGGGAAGAAAGATTTAGATGTCTTAAAGATTTGAGAGATATAGGATATCAAGTTGGTGCAGGAATGATGGTTGGTGTTCCTAATCAAACTTTGGAAAATCTAGCGGAAGATTTAGTATTCATCCAAGATTTTAGACCTCACATGGTTGGAATAGGTCCATTCATTCCTCACAAAGATACACCTTATAGAAATGAAAAAGCAGGCTCAATAGAAATTTCGCTTTTGTGCTTAAGCCTTGTAAGGATAATGTTACCAAATGTTTTGTTACCATCGACAACTGCACTTGGATCACTTGAGGGACATGGAAGGCAGCAGGGAGTACTTCATGGTTGTAATGTTGTGATGC
>JAFXWR010000115.1 GCA_017542725.1 Lachnospiraceae bacterium
AGGTTATGATAAGATTGAAAGTGATGCCTATGATTTAATAACTAAAAGGATAGCACCTGCAGTAATTGCAAATGATGGAAAACAAACACCAATGAAACAAGTGCATCCTGTATTTATAGCTCAACATGCAACAGGTACTTGCTGTAGAGGATGTTTGGAGAGAATACACCATATTGAAAAGGATAGAGAATTAAATGTTGAAGAGATAGATTATATTGTTAAAGTAATTATGTTATGGATAAAAAATGAGTTGGAGAGTAAAGTATGAATTTAATATTCGTGGATTTTGAGAATGTCCATAATACTGGACTTAATGGATTAGAAAACTTAACAGAAAATGAAATAGTTTATTTGTTTTATTCTAAAAATACACCACATTTGCCTATGGATGTAGTTGCTAAAATTAGCAAGAGTCCTGCTGATATTGAGTTGATTGAAAGTGGTGTAGGAAAAAATGCTATGGATTTTGTAATTGCTTCATATCTTGGGTATATGATAAATGAACATGATGATAATGTCGAGTATTATATTTTGTCAAAAGATAAAGGTTATAAGCCACTTGTGGATTTTTGGGAAGATTGGAATGTTAAAATGATAGGTGATTTGACTCAATTCGCAAAAAAGAATAAAACAGTAGCAAAGAAGACAAAGCCAACAGTTTCAAAAGTAGAGCAAGCCTTAAGAAGTAATATTGGCAGGGTATTATCAGGATATAAGAAAGATGCTAAAAATGCTGTAGTAGATGTAATTTTATCAAGTAAGACCAATACCGAGATAAATAATAAACTTGTAAAACTAACAGGAAGCACAAAAACGGCAGGTCAAATTTATCAAAAAATAAAAGAGTTTATATAGGTGATTGAAATGTCAAAGTGGTGTATGAATTATGAATCAGGGGAATATGAAGATATAGACGAAGATGGCTATAGTTGGACTCGTGGTGAGTATACGAATAATTGGGATGATAGTGAATACCGTAGAGAACGCGAAGAAGAAGAAAGACGGGAACGAGAAGAGGAAGAGGAACGTCGTAGGGAAGAGGAAGAAAGAGAACGAGAAGAAGAGGAACGCCGCAGGGAAGAAGAAAATGATTGGTAAATAGTTATAACCTACCTTGAAAAAAGGTAGGTTTTTTATTGAAATTTGTAAAAACAACATAAAACCCTTATAAATAAGCCACAAAAATGTTGAAATGTTGTGTATTAAAAACTATGATAAACACCTATTATTTAGTATAATATAAGGCATAAACGGAGGGCATTTATGTCGTTTATTTCGACAGTTATTAATCATAGGTATTATAGTGACATAATTGAAGCCAGCAATGGCTTCTTTTTGACTGTGTCCGATGAAATAGACCTACATAAGATTACTAACTTAGTAAAGTTCTCTCCAAACATCAAATTTAAAGTTTGCGAGCGATTTGGTATTTGCAAAGGCAAAGGCACCAATGAGATAGATGCATACTTTAGTAGTTTTAAGAAGTTAAATCAATATTCTATAAAAGATGAAGTTTCTAAATATCTAAAAGTTCCAAAGATTAATCGTGTGTTAAATATCTATGGCAACAGGAAAATAATAAATTGCGACATTGAGATGAAAATAGATATTGATACAAGTTCTATGCTCAGCAATTTATTCTATCAAGTATTAAATCCATATAAACAAATGTCCGTAATTGAGAGAGAAGATTCTAAATTAAAGACACTAACTTATTATATCAAATCAAGTTTTGTGGTTGATGGTATATTTAAAGAGTTTAAGGTTTTAGATGTAGTGAGAGATATGCCGGAGGCTCGAGTGCCAAAAGATGGTATAAGGTTATCTGCTAATTTAGTGCCTGTAATTAAGTCAGTTGATTTGCCATATTATGTTAATAGATTTATGAATAAATATGACATAGATGGAATAGTTGATGTAGATGATGTAGTGGACAAGATGGGGCTTACTATAATTGATGCATTCACACTAAAACCAGTCAAAGGTAATAGAATCAAAGGCTTAGTTTGCATTTCAAATGGAACAGTTGAAGTTGAAGAGTGTACTCTTAATGTACACGAAGGAACAATACTCATTGATAAGAGCTTAAAAGACAAGTCACTAGGCTCATATAGATTTGTAGTTTTGCATGAGTGTGTGCATTATGATTTACACAAAGAGTTCTTAACAGTTCGTAAGCAATTGATGGATATAAATGCGGAATGCAGCAATTATGAAACTGACACACCAAGAGCAATTATTGATGACATTGTAAAAAATGACAATCAATACTCTTGCGAAAGTAAAGTTGAATGGCAAGCCAATAATATTGCTGGTCGTGTGCTTGTACCAAGTGAAATGCTAGTATTAGAACTCTCAAAGAAGTATGAAGAATATGATTATTTTAATTCAGACAATAAAGAGAGCATACTTAGAGTCATAGCATCAGACCTTGCCGAGTTATTTGGTGCATCTAAAGAAGAGATATGCATAAGGATGAAACAAGTATCATTCTTTACAAATGACATAGATTTAGCGCCTTATGAGACACCAGCATTATTCCCAGAAGAGAAAGAAGAAATATACAACACTGATGTTACATTTAGACAATTAATTGATGATAACAAAGTGGTTTATACTGATAATAGATGTGTAATAAATAATGACAAATATTTCAATAATGGTGCTATCACATTTTATGGCAGAAAACATCCAAATGAGTCAATGATATTCTTTAAGAAGAATACCAACTATGACAGTTATACTGATGATGAACTTTATTATGTGAAGCCTACTAAAAAAATGATAGATAAGTCACTCGAAGAGTATAAAAAGTTATTCCCTGAAGATATTGATAATGCAATAGAATTCACTAAATTAGTTCAAAGTGAAAGTAAGATTGATGATTTCTTAAAGGCTGATTTAAGAGATACAATTGTAAATATAATGAAAAACAAAAAACTTACCACTAATGCTATTAGTGAGAGAACTGGTTTATCGAGAACGGCAATTGTAAAACTATTAAATGATAGATCTGCAAAATCAATCAATATACCAAATCTCGCAATAATTCTTAAGGCAGTTGGTGTTCCGCAAGGAAACGCACTGCGATATATCAAAAAAGTAATATATGACTTTGAAGATAGTTATAAAAACAAAGTAGTAGAACAAGTTATAACAAAATACTATGATTTAGATGATATGGAATTTGCTGAAAAAATGAAACAACTCATTAAATTTGGCGAAATAATGGATAAAACTGGTAATGAGTTTTTATATGAAGAAGTAGAGTTTGAGAAAGTTTAATAATAACTAATGATTTTAAGGGGATGAGCTAATACTTGACCCCTTATTTTTTTTTGCAAAAAAGCATTAAAATCAAAATTTTGTCGACACATTTGTGTTGGTAAAAAATGCGATAAAATAAGGCTTTTTTAGTTGCCTTATAAACAAACCCTTTAAAATCAAGGGTCTAGCCGACACATTCGTGGTTATACAAATAATGATAAAAATGATAAAATGGGCATAGTTGAAAATAAAGGGGTATAAAGCTATAAACGGACAATGAATAATAAAATTCTTAATAAAAATATATTGAGAAATATTGACAAAATATTCCTAACATGATATTATATGTGTAAGAAAATAGGAAAAATAATGCAAGGAGTTCTACTATGTTTGATAAAGAGAAATTTTACAAAAATGTAAGCTATATGGCAAAGCAACGAAATATAGCAATGGGTGAAATTGAGGATAAGCTAGAAATAAGTCACGGATACATTGCAAAGCTGGGAAGACCGAATTCACCATTACCATCAATTGATTATATCACAAAAATAGCCGATTTGCTAGATATAAGTATTGATTTGCTGGTGGATGGAGATTTAGGAAATCTATCAACACAAGAACAATTTATTATAGACTTCCTACACAAATTGATTATTTTAACTAAAAACAATGCTATTGATTGGCTACCTGAAAAAATGGAGTTTTTTTCAAATGATGAAAGGCATGGATATATTAGCAAGAATTATTTTTGGGGAAGAAATCTTTTTGAATCATCATTTAGAAATTACTATGTAATACCAGACTTGACTGCATATTTTGCAAAATTGCCAAATGAAGAGGCATCTGTAATGGTAGTCAAGGTAGGATATAGTTCAAATGATCCTGAACCATCACAACTTGATGATTATGATTTACTGGCGACTGAAATATATATAGTCACAAATGGAGATTACAATGGAGTGTGTAGTTCAGAGTATGTTGCAGATGAAATAAAAAATGAAATTAGTAAACTTGACAAAGTAGTATGTAATGCTAGATCGAAAATAGGTTTAAAATCAGATAGTAAAGAAATTATTAGTAGACTCTTAAATAATACCGATGATAACGGAAATCTAATAAATAATGGTATCAATCCAGATTTTTTTAACACTGAAGAAGATATACCATTTCAATAAAAAGGAGGGTGAATATGGAAAAAGGAACTAACTGTCCAATTTGTACACATAAGTTGTTTGTGCCGGAAAAAAAGAACATAGAACTTGTTGTAAAATCCGAAGTAAAACCAGGTATGAATGTTGTAGGTTACATTAAATGTAAACACTGCGGAAACCAAGTGGCAATAGTAGAGCAAGTTTCAAAAGTTGCTGCATAAAGAATGTAGCAAAAAAGGAATATAAGGCTATAGTCCAGCATTCCATTTTTACAATCGGGATCTGACATAGTAATTCAAAATGACTTTGAGTTATTATGTTTGATCCCGATTTTTTTGTTTCAAATAATTATAACCAGCAATAGCTGTTTATATAAATATCTGTTTCATTGTAATTACTAAACGATATCGAATGAGACAGTGGAAAATGTGTAAAGAGATAGTGTATTAAAACACAATCTTTACAGACACTGTTCTTTTGATACCGTTTTTTCTTTGCACATTTTCAATCAAAAAATTAAAAGATTGAGGTGCAAAGTTATGAAGGAACAATGTAACAAAGTAAAGAGAACTAGTTATTTTAATTCTAACCGTGGGAGCTACTTGGATGAAGAGAGGCAAGAATATGTCTATGAGGTACTTACATATGATGAAAATGACAGACCTATACCATCGCAAGTAAGAGTAGCTGTTACGAAAGACAATACTGAAATTATTAAGTATTTAGATGAGCAGGATCACAAAGAAGATTTGCAAGAAAGATACCAAAAGGAAAACTCTATATGTTCCATTAACCAAGATGTAAGTTTTGATGATGGCAAGACATTTGGGAACAGCGTATTAAATAAAATCACTGACCCTAATAGTGATATTTACAAGATTCTATTTGATGATGAATTAAAAAGCAAGAAAAAATCTCGAATAAATGATTTCTATAAAACTCTTAAACCAATCGATATTGAGTTGATACAAGAGCATATTTTTAATCACAAAACGATATCTCAAGTAGCAAAAGAACTAAAGCAAAATGAAAATGCACTTGAATCAAGGTTCAGGCGAATAAGGCAAAAGGCATCAGAGTTTTATGGTATAGAGCTACCAAAGCATAAAAATGACGGAAAGCAAGTATAGATATAGGAGGTATTTGATTATGAAACATAACATAAAAGTAATGTTAGAAACAAAAGATGGAAGAGAGCAGATTACTGAAAACAAACACTTAAAAATAAGAGAGCGAATAATGAAGTGGTTGTTTGGAGATTTTTGCGAAGTAATAGTTCTCAATCCATCTAAAAAAATTGACAAGATTCAAATTGAAGAAGTAAAGGAGTAGGTATGGTATCAAAAGATAAGACAAAAGAATATGTGATATTGGAGTTCGTGATAAAAGGCATTGACTATTTAAGAGCTTTGCTTATGGCTCGGAAAAACGAACTTGATAGGTCATATGAAAGTGTGACTGTAGATGAATGATTTATTAGATGTCATAAAAGTCAAACCATTCAATCATCAGCTAACAGGAGCTTCTTTAGCAGTAAATAGTTTTAATCTAAATCATCATGGGTTTGCATTCTTAATGGAAATGGGAACGGGCAAAAGTCTAACAAGCATTATGGTTATGGGGTCGCTATATAGAAATGACAAAATAGATAGGGTTCTTATAGTTGCCCCTTTATCAATTCTTGGTGTTTGGGAAGATGAATTATCTAAGTTTGCTAGTTTCGCATATGACATAGTAATTCTTAAAGGCTCTACACAAAATAAAATAAAACTATTGAATGAACTAAATAAATCAGAAAAACTGAAAATTGCCGTTATTAATTATGAGTCAGCATGGCGAATGGAAAAAGAACTAATAGGTTTTAATGCAGATTTAATAATAGCCGATGAAGGGCACAAGCTAAAAGATAATCGTAGCAAGCAGTCAAAAGCTATGCATACACTCGGAGATTTTTCTAAATATAAACTTTTGCTTACGGGAACTGTTATTACAAACAAAGAAATTGACATATTCAGCCAATATAGATTTGTGGATAGATCAATATTTGGTGACTCATTCTATAAGTGGCGAAATTATTATTTTACTATGGGTGGTTATGGCTTACACACACCTATATTTAAAAAAGCACTAACCGATGACTTCCAAAATAGATTTATGTCAATTTCATATCGTGTAAGAAAAGATGAATGCTTAGACTTGCCACCAATTACTGAAGAAGTCCGTGCTATAGATTTAGAGCCACAAGCATTAAAAATTTACAAACAGCTTGAAGATGAGATGTTTGCAAAATTTGAAGATGATAAGGAACTTACAGTAACTAATGTATTAACAAAGATATTAAGGCTTTCGCAGGCTACAGGTGGCTACATACCAAATGATGATGATACAAGTTACTCAAATGTTAGTACGGCGAAGATGGAAGCATTAATTGATATTGTGGATGCAATGAAACAAGAAGATAAAAAGCTGGTGATCATAGCAAGATTTAACAAAGAACTTGATGCTATTGAGGATATGCTTTCACTTAAAAAAATACAATATGCAGTAGTAAGGGGCAATGTTAAAGACCGTGATGCTGAAATTAAGAATTTTCAAGAGAATCCAGAATGTAAGGTATTTGTGGGCCAAATTGCAACATGTGGTCTTGGAATTACACTAACGGCTGCAAGCACTATGGTGTTTTACTCTATGGATTACTCAATGGCAAATTTCGAGCAGTGTAAATCAAGAATACATAGGGCAGGACAAACTAACAATTGCCATTATATCTATTTAGTGGCAAAAAACACTGTTGATAGAAAAGTACTCCGAGCATTAAGAAATAAGATTGATTTAGCTAAGACTCTTGTTGATGACTTTAAAAAAGGCATAAAAACAATGGATTAATCAAAAATGACGGATTCTTCGTATAGATATAAGGAGGTACAAACCAATGAATGAAAAAATATTTGAACTCGCAGATGAGTTATCGGCACTTAAAAAAGAGAAAGAAGATCTTGATGCAAAAATTAAAGCACTAAATGCTGAAATTGAATCTGTGGATGCCAAACTAACAGAAGCAATGACTAATGCTGAGGTAGACAAATTTACTCGTAACTCAAATACATATTATTTGAAATCAAGATTATTTGCCTCGCCTATTGCAGAAAGAAAGCCTGAGTTCCTTAAGGCACTTCGTGATAATGACTGTGGAAATCTTATCACTGAACAAGTAAATGCTAACACTTTGGCATCTTGGGTGAAAGAATTTAATGAGGCGAATGGCTGTGAAAGACCACCATTCTTGCCTGAAGAATTGTTAAACATTTACACCAAAGTAAATGTTGGTATTAGAAAATCATAATTTAAAGAAGGAGATTTAAAAGTTTATGAGTAACGAAGTAACAAAGGTTAATGACAAACCATTCGCTATCGTAGCGAGCACTGATTTAATGAATTCATCTTTTGCAGATGAAGCTCAAGGATTAAACATCACATTACCAAGGGTTAAGATTCCTTCAGGTGGAGCGACATCATTTGAAATAGACACGGGAGATTCAGAGAACCCTGATACTATCAAAGAATTACGTGTGGTAATTATCTACAATCATCCAGCATACTCTTATTTTGACAAGCAATATGATGGAGAGAACCGTCCGCCAGTTTGCTACTCAAACGATGGTGTAAACGGCATAAAGTTTGGTGATTGTAATAAGTGTAAATATAACCAATACAACACTGCATTAACTGGAAATGGTAAGGCCTGCAAAAATAAGCGTGCTATCTATATGATATTTGAGAACCAAATATTTCCATCTCTCTTATTGTTGCCAACCGGCTCTATTCAAAACTTTACGAAGTATGTACAAAGTCAAATGTTTAAGGCAAGAAAGCTATCGCAAGTAGTGACAAAGATTACTTTGAAGAAAGCAACTAATAAGAGTGGTATCCCGTTTAGTCAAGCTTCATTCTCATTCGAGAGAATGTTAACTGATGAAGAGAGGTCAAAGCTTGTAGGAATAACTGAGTTTGTGAAAGAGTATTCAGCAACTCACACACCTACAATACAAGAAGATGATGATGTGCCATTTGATGATACTGTAGTTGAAAGTAAGTAATTATTAATTGAGAGTGGCTTGTACATTCAAGTCACTCTCTTATTTTATGGAGATGTGAATGAGTAATTTTTTTGATAATTTCAAAGCTTTTTTAACTGATGATTTTTATAAGCAAGTTGAAGAAGCTGAAAAGTTAAATGAAGAATTTTATAACAAAAAGGTGTCAGACGGCATATATCGTATAGAGATTATGGATATGGCTGTAAAACAATCAAAGCGTGGCAACTGGATGATACAAGTTGGCTATAAGATTTTGAATGGCAAGTATGAGAACTCTGTCTTATGGTCATTTTTTGTTATAAGGCAAAGCAATATTTTAGTTAACAATGCATTTCTAAAGTCTCTTGGAACATCTATACCTATTGAGTGCACATCCATTACACAATACCAAAAATTAGTTGATGACATATTTATAACTATTCGTGGTGACAAAGAATATGATGCAGAACTCACTACATCATTTAATGGTTTTACAAGCATCAAAATCATTAAGTCATATGACATAGAAAAGGAAGAACTACCATTTGTTTAGGAGGAGGTGATTGATATTTTATGGTTTGATTGCGAGGTATTTTCGCACGACTGGTTATTTGTTTTTGCTGAGTTAAAAACAAAGTCGTTTGTAACAATAAAGAATAACATAAAAGAACTAAAAGATTATTATGAAAAACACAAATATGAAATATGGGCGGGGTATAACTCAAAAAACTATGACACTTATATTCTTAAGGCTATTCTTTCAGGACACGATCCATATAAAGTGTCAAAGTTCATAATAGGTGGTGAGCAAGGGTTTAATTATACTGATGATTTTAGAAACATTACTCTTTATACATATGATGTTTACAATACTTTAAATCATAGCCTTAAGTTTTATGAGGGTTCACTCGGCGATAGCATAGAGGAGTCATCTATTTCATTTGACATTGACCGAAAACTTACCGATGAAGAATTACAAGAAGTAGAAACTTACTGTAGACATGATGTTGAGGAAACAATCAAAGTATTCTTTGAAAATTTAGCAGACTTTGAAGCACAACTTGGACTTGTAAAACTTACTAGACCTCAATATATATCAAAAACACAAACACAAATGTCATCAATAATTTTAAGAGCAGAGAAGCAGGATGATAATCAAGATGAATTTAATATTGATTTGCCTGATACATTAAATCTTAACAAATATAAATATGTTGCTGACTGGTATATGGATTATAAAAATAAATCATACGATTCATCACTAGAAACTAATGTCGCAGGTATAAATACAGTATTTGCTTGGGGTGGCTTGCATTCTGCTAAAGAGCACTATCACTATAAAGGTGACATACTTTTAATGGATGTGGCATCTCTATATCCTTCGCTTATGATTAGATACAACTTACTTAGTCGCTCTGTTAGAAAACCTGAAATTTACAAAGAACTTCGAGACCAAAGAATAGAGTATAAGAGACAACATAACCCATTACAATTACCTCTAAAACTCGTACTAAATAAGACCTATGGTGCAATGAAAGATAAAAATAATGATTTATATGATCCAAGGCAAGCTAATAGAGTTTGTGTTTATGGTCAGCTGTTATTGCTTGATTTAATTGAAAAGTTAGAACCGTATTGTGACTTAATTCAAAGTAATACTGACGGTATTTTTATAGCAAATTATACCGATGAAATTAAAGACATTGTGACAGAGTGGCAGAGTCGCACGGGTTTAACTTTAGAGTTCACTAAAGCAAAAGAGCTGTGGCAAAAAGATGTGAATAATTACATTTTGAAACTTGAAGATGACACATTAAAAACTAAAGGTGCATATGTTAAAGAACTAACACCTCTTGATTATGCTGACTTTCCTATTGTTAATATTGCATTAACAAATAAACTCGTTAATGATGTGCCTATAGAAGAGACAATTATCAAAAACAATAATTTAATTGACTATCAGATGGTTTGCAAAATCACAGGAAAGTTTGATGCGATATTTTATGGTGACAAACAATTAAATGAGAAATGTGTCCGTGTCTTTGCTGGAGATGATTCACTACCTAATATCACAAAGAGACATACTGAAACTAAAGTTTTACATAAGATATCAAATACACCAGACCATGTATTTATTGATAATTCTGACATACACGGAAAGCTTGTACCTAACAACTTAAACAAAAGGTTTTATATAAATATGGCAAATAAGAGATTAAAGGAGTTTTTAGGAAATGAAGAATAAAATTATAGCAGTGGACTTTGATGGCACATTAGTTGAAGACAAATATCCGAATATTGGACATCCGAACTTCAAACTAATAAATAAACTTGTAAAGTTGTCATTAAATAACACATTAATTTTGTGGACTTGTCGCACTGGAAAGAAACTTGATGAGGCAGTGGCATTTTGTAGGCTTTGTGGCCTTAACTTCGATTACATCAATGAAAATGCACCATTCATAATTAAAAAGTATGGTAATCAAGATTCGAGGAAAATAACAGCGGATATTTATTTAGATGATAAGGCGAGGACAACACTATGAATGATTTAAATTCAGAGTTTTATAACAAAACAGTTGAAGAAACAATAACACATACAGATATCATTAAGGCTATTTTTGATGATGAAGAAGATGTACATATTAGGGTATTTGATGATAAAGGTGGGACATATGCTGATAAGATGTCTTATAAGGCAGGTCTTTTTGAACAGCACATTGATGAACTGAAAGAAATTAATGCTAAAAACAATGGCATATTTTTTGTTGTGAATTCAGGTGGAGATGATGATAATCATATAACTAAATTTAATGCACAGTTTGTTGAGTCGGATAAACTGTCATTTGAAGAAATGTTAAAAAGAATTGAGTCATTCCCACTTAGGCCATCAATTATTATTAAAACAAAAAAGTCACTGCACACATATTGGCTAATTAAGAACGGAGTAAGAGATAAGTTCCGTCCGATACAACTTGGTCTTGTTGACTATTTTGATGGTGATATAAAGTGTCAAAATGAATCAAGAGTTATGAGGCTACCGGGATTTAATCACTGTAAAAATAAACCTATAGAAGTTAAGTGTATATTTTTTGAACCTCAAAATAGGTATTCGCAAGATGATTTTTTGGCAGCAATGCCTGATATTGATTTGACTCCTGCAGAGGTAAAAGATGGTACTAATGAGGGGCTTGATATTGTGACAATGTCATGTGATTTTATGAAACATTGTAAAGAAGACTCTAAAACTTTATCAGAACACGACTGGTATGCAATGATTACAAACCTATGTCCTTTTAAGGGCGGGGTTAAACTCATTCACGAGTACTCAAAGGATTATAATGGCTACTCAAAAAGAAAGACTGATAAAAAAATAGAACACTTTATTAAATCAAAAACAAAACCAATGACCTGTCAAACAATCGTGGAAAAAGGCTATCAATGTCCTAAGTATTTATCAGGAGAGTGCGATTGTAGAAGCCCTGCTGCTCTTGCTTATAAACCTTTATCACTTGATGTTCTCAATGCCTTGCTTGATAAACTCCCAATAACAAATAACCCATTAACTGATATGCCGACAATAAATAAATTTGTGACCAAGTATCTTTATAACCAAGAGAGAACTACTGGAGATGTATTTATTAGCTATTCAATTAAAGATAAGTTTAAGTTAAAGACTGAAGAAATAAAGTCTATTAAATCTATGTTTAATAAACTTAATAAAGAATACGAAAAGTCACAAAGTGGTAATGAGGATAATGAAACTTTGAAACCTTGGTATGCTGTGACTAAGTCAGGTTATAAGTTTATGCCAATGATTCTTGCTAATCATTTAAAGGATAATGAGCAGGTTATTTATGTGGCACAGGAACATTACAAATATATGAGTGGGGTTTATAAAAAGATTGAAACAATAGAGGCAGAGGCAATAGTGCAAAACAACCTTATGGAAACAGAGGGTAAGCTCACACAAATTAAAGATTGCGAACAACAGTGGCGAATGAAGACATTTACTCATATAAATGAACTGAATCCTAATCCTTATATCATAAATGTTAGAAATGGATTATACGATGTAATCAATGATACTTTAAAACCACATGATGACAAGTATTTATCAACTATACAATTTAATGTCAACTATGATCCAGATGCAAAGTGTCCATTGTTTATTAAATATTTAAATGATGTGCTTGAAGGAGATAATGAACAGATAAATCTAATACAAGAGATTCTTGGATACTTATTAGTTCCAATAACATCTGCACAGAGGACATTTGTTATTCATGGAGAGGGTAATACAGGAAAGTCGGTGCTACTGCATGTTATAAATGTGATTTTACTTGGCAAAGAGAATGTGAGCAATGTGACGTGGCAGGATTTAGGGGATAAGTTTAGAACTGCACAGTTGTTTGGTAAACTTGCGAATATATTTGCTGACTTACCAACCAAGAATATTGATGATACTGGTGTTTTTAAGGCACTTGTTGGAGAGGACTTAGTCCTTTGTGAAGAGAAGTTTAAAAAACCATTCTCTTTCAAGTCTAATGCAAGGCTTGTGTTTAGTTGTAATAAAATACCTGTGAGTTATAACGATAAGACAAAAGGGTTCTATCGTAGACTTTTAATTATTCCATTTGATCATGTTGTAACAAATGTTGATGTGGACTTAAAAAAGAAACTTGAATCGGAAGCAGATGGAATATTTAACTTTGCCCTTTTAGGCTTGCGAAAACTTATGGCACAAAATTACAAGTTTTCAGAGACTAAAAAGAATAAGGATGCACTTGAGGTTTATCGTATTGAGTCGGATTCTGTGCTTTCATTTGTCAATGAATGTTGTGAGATTGACTTAACTTCAAAGAAGAAAAGCATAGAATTGTATCATAATTATGAGTGCTATTGTAAGAGAAGTGGGGCGCATCCAGTTATGCAAAAGAACTTCACTTTAACTTTAATGAGCAATTTTAAGGAACTATCCAAGGTTAAATCTAATACTAATAATATGATAATTGGACTTAAGGTCTTAGATGATACTCTAAATAATTTTGGCACTTTTTGATTGCATATTATAGAAGATACCAGTAAAAAAAGTGGATGGTGGAGGGTAAAACCTATTTAAGTTTAAAAAATGATTAAAAAAGAAAAAATTTGATAAAAAAATAAGTTTTTATAAAAAGAGATAGAATCACCCTCCACTATCCACTATTGGTGGATATAGATGAAAGGAAAAAAATGAGAGAAAAAGCTATAGAAAACAAAATAAAGGCATATCTTAAAACAATTAAAGGTTTGTATTTTTTTAAAGAGCATGGTGGTTTATATGGAACAGCGGGTGTGCCTGATATTATTTGCTGCTATAAAGGTATATTTATTGCTTTGGAAGTTAAAGCACCTGATGGAAAACTCACAGTATTACAAGAAGCCACAATTAGAAGGATTAAGGATGCTTATGGGATAGCAGAAGTCGTAAGATCTGTGGAAGATGTAAAAACAATCATAGGGGGTATCAATGAAACAAAAAAAATATAGTGAAATTTTGTCATATGATGAGATTAGTTTGCTTGTGGATTACATATCAGAGAAAATCAAGATATTTCAAAGAGTTAAAACTGATACTTTTGCGGAAATTAGAAATTTAAAAGATGATAATGATGAGCGAAGAAAAGAACTACATTGGATCATAAGTGAGTATAGTAGTGACATTAGTGCTTACAAAAGGATGCGAGATAGATTACTCACAAATGACTTAGCACCATATAATGATATTTTAGAATTGTGGTGTATGGCAGATAACAAAGAAAAGTATGACAAGATTCATAATGATTTACATCAAAGCATTGTAACAAAGTTAAAAGAATACAATGAAAAACAAAGTGGAAAATAATCAAAGTTTATAAGATACAAAGTAACAAATTTACAAAGTAACAAAGTAACAAGGTCTCAAAAGAAAATAATAATTTTGGAGGTCTTGTATGACGGGAGAGGAATTCCTAAATCGTGGTTTTAGTTTAAAGGCAAAACTAAATAACTTATATGAGGCATTAGAGTATTGGCAAGCAAAAGCAACAAAAGCTAGTGTAACATATAGTGAAACAGGAGTACAAAAGACAAATAGGATTAAAACTAATGAAGAGTTTATTTTTAAGATTATAGAATGTGAAGAATCATTAAAAAAACAAATTGAAAAATTATATACTATAAAGTTAGAAATACAAAATGTAATCCTAAATGTTGAGGATACTACTGAACAATCAATATTATTCAAAAGATATATTAAAGAATTGTCATGGAATGAAATAGCAAAAAGTGAAAACTACACTAAAAGAAATATTTTTAATATACACAATAAGGCAATTTTAAGTGTTGAAAAAATATTGAAAGGAGGAAATAAATGTCATATAGAGAAGCAATAGAAGATGGTATTGAAATTGTAAAAAATTCCAAAGGCTTTAATACATATTTTATACCGTGCCATATATGTGGAGAGTCAGTTCCAAATTGGGCTTATAATAGAAAGCTGAAATACACTTGTGAAAAATGTAGAGACAAACTTATTGAGAAATCGCAAGTAGAGTCTAAAGAAAAAACAAAAGATAAAAAACTTAACTGGGCGATTAATAGAATTAAAAAAGTAGCAAACATAAAAGCATATGACAATGCAATAACCGAAATTAAAAAGGAATTATATAAAAAGGGTTTGTATCAAAGCACTGAAGAGATTATGGTGGGAATAGAATTAAAAAAACGGAATGTTGAATATTTACATCAGTTTAAATTGAAAGATTACAAATTGGACTTTGTTATACCAAGTTTTAAAGTTGTACTTGAGGTTGATGGTATTTTTCATACTAAAGAAAAGTTGGATAAAGAAGAACTTAGAGATGAGATAATAAAGTTTAATTTAGGAGATGAATGGGAAATTATACATATTAAGACCGAAAACATAAATATAAATGTTACTCGTTTGATTCCTGCAATTAAAGAAGTTAAAAAGTATAGAAATAAGCATAAAACATAGATTTAAACATTTCACTTGTTTTCACTCATTTTCACTTGTTAGGTCAATGTTTATATGTTATTATGGCATCATACAATAGTATGAGTTAAGAACACTCAAAAGTCATGCAGCGACTTGCGAGTGTTTTTTATTTTGGCGGAGTAGAGTAATGGTAACTCATCGGTTTCATAAGCCGAGCAATGTTGGTTCAAATCCAATCTCCGCAATTCTCTCCTAACTACTTAGGAGAGATACCTTCCTTTGGCTCTCAAGCAGAAATGCTTGGGGGCTTTTATTTTATAAAGATGAGGTGAATGTAATGCCATACAAAGCACGAAGAGGATGTTCATATCCTGGGTGAGCGAACCTTGTGGTTGATGTTTCAACTAAGGGGGGCGAGAAAAGTATTGGGGCCAATTTTTTACATAGGGGCCTTCTCTTTTGCAAAGAGCATATTCATTTACAAGGGAAGCAATATGATAAATTTGAGAGAAAGTATAACCATAGAGAACGATATGATTCACGATGGGATAAAGTGAGAAACATATACATAAAAGAACACCCAT
>JAFXWR010000116.1 GCA_017542725.1 Lachnospiraceae bacterium
ATTAAGGCGTATAAGAGCGATACAAAAGAGGGCGTAATAGGAGGAAAGGCAAGCATGAAGGGCAAGTTAAGATTTGTAGTAACTAAAGTATTGTTATTTATAACAATGTTAGCAGCAACAGGTATTCTAACGAGTTGTGAACAAACTATAGCGAATACTTATGGTTGTCCAGCCTCAAAGAGGGTAAAGAAATTACAGTTACAGAGAATAAAAAAGCTGAGATAATGAGGGTAAAGATGAAATACGAATTAGGTATATTATTGTTTGAGGTAACACAGAGATGTAATGCAAAATGTAAGCATTGTGGAAGTAGATGTGAAATAGATAGTCCTGAATTATTAACCAAAGAGGACATTTTAGATACATTACGAGATGTAAAAGAGAACTTTGGAACAGATGTAAT
This sequence comes from Lachnospiraceae bacterium, assembly GCA_017542725.1. The sequence continues at coordinate 404 of JAFXWR010000116.1, forward strand.
GATAAATATATCAGGTGGAGAACCTTTAATGCGCCAAGATTTGTTTGAGATTACCAAAGAGATAACAAATCTTGGTTTTGATTGGGGTTTAGTAACCAATGGTATGCTTATTACAGATGAAACCATACAGAAGATGATAGACTCAGGTATGAAAACAATTACCATAAGTGTTGATGGGTTACCTAAGACACACGCTATGTTACGTGGAGTACCTGAAAATACATATGACAGGCTGAAAGAAAATCTAAAGAAGATGATAGACACCAAGGCTTTCGACCATGTTCAAGTTACATTTACGGTAAATAAATATAATCTTGATGATTTAGAGCCAGTCTATAATGACCTTAATACAATAGGGTTAGATTCATTTAGAGTAGGACTTTGTGATGCTATTGGAAGGGCAGAAGATAATAAGGATTTAATTCTTGATAGAGAGGAATTAAAGAGATATTATAAGATTTTAGAGAGAATAAGGAATAGAAAAGAAACTCCTGTATACGTAGCTTGTCCTCATTTCTTTGGTGCGAATGTAAAGGATAGAGATTTTGTATGCTTTGCTGGAAAGATAGCAGCAAGTATTTTGTATAATGGTGATATATTTGTATGTCCTGATGTACCACGTCAGAAAGACCTGATAGAGGGTAATATTCATCAGGTAAAGTTCTCAGATGTATGGAGAAATGGATTTAAGATAGAACGAGAGGGCTTTAAGAAAGAATATTGTGATGGATGTAAGTATTATCCTAAGTGTCAAGGAGATAGCTTACATACATGGGATTTCGAGAATAATAAGCCTAAGTGGTGTTATAAGGATATACATGATGTAGAAACCGCTAAATATTTAGAGGATTTAAAGAGACGTTATGCTGAATATAGTTTGGTATCAGTAATGTCAGATAAGATTGCTCGTGATATTTATATAGAACCAGATGCTTATGAAGATATAAAGCGACATTTCAATGTTGGAAAAAAGAAGCCCTTATCTTTATATGAGCAAGAGATGGCATTGATAGGCTTTAAGGTAGATACTAATTATGTAATTAAGTATGTAACACCAATCAATATGAAGAGGGTAGCTGGTGATTTAGGCTTTTATAGAAAATCTGATTTA
>JAFXWR010000117.1 GCA_017542725.1 Lachnospiraceae bacterium
GATAATGCTCTATAATGTTAAACTTGATAAAATTAAAAGTAAAAAGCTTAGACATTATATGATAAACTATATGAGCATTATAATAACTGTGACTTCTGTATTCTCTGTCTTATCTAAGGATGAGCATTGGATTAAAGAAAAAAATAAACTCTGGAAAGAATTACAAAAAAAGAATAAAAAACTATATAATGAACTTATGTTTAGTTTCTTGGGACTAGGAGTAAATGTGCCTGGTAAGGCTGGAGAAATAATAACGATAGGTGGTTATAAACTTTCTCAACTTATATATGGATTTAATTAAAATATAGGCAGCTTGACTGCCTATTTTGTTTTATAAAAGAAAATGAGGAGTTTTATAATGAAAAGTAAATCAGTATATTTAATTTTGACAATGTCATTATTGCTTAGTGTCTCATGTAAAAACAATAGGCTAACATCAGTTGAAAATAATTCTGCTATTAGTAGTTTTGATGAAATTAAAGGTGATGTTGAGGACGAAACTAATAGTAATATAAGTGGAAAAATTGATGTTAAGTTTTCACTTGGTAAATCAGTAGAGTATAATAACAATGTTGTTGAAGATACCAAGGTATTAAAAAAAAGCGGCAAAGAACACAGCGTTAAATATTATTCATATTTTCCAGAGACTAAGTCTGATATTGAAAATGAATATCCGTATTATGATGTGGGAATGAATCAAAGATATTTGATACATAATAAATCTTTGAAGCAAAATAATTATGTATGGTCAAATGAGAATGGAGTCATGTCAAAAACACCACCTAAGAATAGAAAGATGAGTTATGGTATAGACATTTCAAAACACAATGGCAATATAGATTTTAAAAAAGTAAAAGAGGCGGGATTTGAGTTTGCATTTATAAGAATTGCTTATAGAGGATATGGAAAGGCTGGAAATTTAAAAGAAGATGAGATGTATAAGGCTAATCTTAAAAATGCAAAAGAAGCAGGCCTTAAAATTGGAGCATATGTATTTTCACAGGCAATTGATGAAAATGAAGCGATAGAAGAGGCTAAATTTGCAGTTGATTTATTGAAGGGATATGAACTTGATCTTCCGTTAGTTTTTGACCCGGAGACTATAAAAGGCGATGTAGCAAGAACGGATAATATAGATGGGTTGCAGTTTACAAAAAATGCGATTGCATTTTGCGATGAAATAAAAAAATCTGGTTTCATACCAGCAATATATAGTAATTTGGTTTGGGAAGACTATTATTATGATCTTTCAAAACTACAAGATTATGATATTTGGTATGCAGATTATAGCAACATCCCTCAAACTCCTTATAATTTTAAATATTGGCAGTTTAGTGAAGTTGGAATTGTAGATGGAGTCGATGGATTAGTTGATTTAAATGTAATGATAGAATAAAAAAGAGTGGTTAATCTATCCACTCTTTTTCATCTTTATATATAAATTTTAAATCATAAGGTTCGAATTTTACTTTTTTATATTTATCAATATCAAGTGGTACATTTGTCCAATCTGAATGAAAATCACCATTTTGCTTAATAAGTATGTCGTATAATATATCATAGGTGATGCCGTCTTCCTTGTCTTTTTCTACAATTGTAGAATATGGAAGAGTTTTGTGGTAGGTCATTCTTTCCCATAGGCCATACTCTTCAACATAGTATTTAAAATGGAAACCATTTCTCATTCTACATCCGTCAAGACCTATGTAAGTAAAATGTTTCATTAAATCTTGAAGTATTGGGTCGTTGTCAATCTCATATAGATTTTCAGGTGTAGTCTCAGTATAGTCAAATCTAAATTGAATTGGAATTTGATATTTTCCCCATCTCTTTGCAAAATCATAAAGTCTATCATCGCCATTGTAATTCTTATACAGGACACAGTTTATTCTTGTCTTGGTAGGTATTTTAGAAATTAACTCGTCTGGCGATTCTTCGACATATGGGTGCATATGTCTTGAAATATTTATACATGATATTTTATGCTTGTTACTATCTACAAATGATAAGACTTCCTCACCGCTTATATTTGGTTGGACAGGGAAGGTTGTGTTTATATAGATATTGTGAGTAGTTGGTAGAATGTCGAGCATTTTTTGTAGCGAATTGAGATTGGCAAGAGGCTCTCCACCAGTAAATACAAAATCGCAATTTGGAGTTATGCTGTCAATAGTTTTTATACTTTCAATAATTCTATCTAAACTAAAACTACTGGGATCTGCATACTCTTTTTTATTTACGCAAAATGGGCAGTGGTTATTGCAGTCATATGGTACAAAAACAGTACAAGTACATCCGCCTTCTCGTGTTTTATATGGATTTTTACTTATTTGATTATTACTCATTAGTGGGTATTTTATCATAATTGATGCATAATTACAAATAAAATGAATAAAGGCTTATTTTATCGTATTTTCACGTTGTTGAGTTATTCGGTAAATTATGATAAAATTAAGAATTATGAGAAAAAGGAATTCAAAGGGAATTTTAAACTTATACTTACACTGGCCTATAATCCTTAGCATTTATTTGCTTATAGTTTGGGCGATTATTTACTGTATTGATAACAGCATAGCTCTTTTAATATTGCCATTCTTGATTATATATGTAATTGTGGCTTTATACCTTATGTTTATAAAGTACAATAATTTAAATTCAGCTATAATGAAACTTGCTGAGGGAATATCAAATAAGCAGAGAATATATTTTTCCAAGATTGACCTGCCACATGCAGTTCTTGACCTAGATGGTAGAATTCTTTGGGCAAATGATAGGTTTTTGGAAGTATCGAAATCAGTAGTTGTAGGGAAAAATATTAAAGATACTTTTCCTGATTTAAATAAAGGTATAGTATCAAATCTTACAAATGAGAAAATTGATTTATTGACCGCATTTGGAGATAAAAAATACAAAGTTCACCTTAGAATGGTGGATTTAAATGAATTGGGCGGTGAAGAAGTAAAGAGACTTTATACTGGAAGTGCAAAAGTTATAATGGTCTACCTATATGATGAAACTGAGTACTATATGCTTAAGCAGGAAAGTGACAACAATAAGCAGGTAACTGGATTTATATATATTGACAACTATTATGAAGTTGCAGAAAATATGGAAGACTCTAAAGCATCTATGCTCATAGCTATGGTGGACAGAAAACTTACAAGGTATGTTTCTTTCAATAGTGGAATTCTTAAAAAACTTGAAAAAGATAAATATTTCTTCGTGACAACTAAAAAAGATATAGAAGATATGATGGAAGATAAATTTTCTATACTGGAACAAACAAAAGAGATAATAGGTGGAGACAATATACCACTTACACTTTCGATAGGTGTTGGATATGAGGGTAAAAGTATAGAAAGCAATCACGAGTTAGCAAGAGTTGCCATAGATATGGCGCTTGGTCGTGGTGGTGATCAAGTAGTAATAAAAAAAGGTCAAGAGACTATATACTTTGGTGGAAAGTCAGCTTCAAATACTACAAATGTGAGAGTAAGAGCAAGAGTTAAAGCAACATCATTTAGAGAAACGCTTGATACAAAAGATAAAATTCTTGTCATGGGACACAAAAATGGTGACTTTGATTCATTTGGAGCTTGCATAGGTGTATATCTTATGGCAAAACACTTGGGAAAAGACGTGCATATAGTGATAAATTCATTGACAAAGGCAGTTGATGATATGAGAATGAAATTTGTAGAGAGTAATTCTTATGATCACGATATGTTTATGAGCGGAGATGAGGCTTTGGCATTTGCTGATGAGGAAACACTGCTCATAATGGTTGACCACAATACAAGTAAGATATCAGATGAGACAAGACTATTTGATAAAGACTTAGACCTTGTAGTTTTTGATCATCATAGGGTGTCACAAAACTCTGTTCATGATGCAACTTTATCTTATATAGATGCAGGTGCGTCATCGACATGCGAACTTGTATCAGAGATAATGACATATTTTGATGATAGATTAAAAATTAGAACACTTGAAGCTGACACTATGTTTGCTGGTATAATGATAGATACTATGAATTTCACTTTCCAAACTTCTGCAAAAACTTTTGATGCTGCTTCGTTTCTTAGAAAAAAAGGGGCAGACTCTGACAGAGTTAGAAAGATTTTAAGAGTAGATTCGAAGTTTGAAAAGATTAAAAATGAAGTAGTTAGTAAGGCAGAAAATTATAGAGAAGGTTATGCCATAGCTGTAGTTGATAGTATAGATTCTGATGTTGAAGAGTCTGTGGCAAAGGCTGTGATAGCAAATGAATTGATAAACATAAAGGATGTAAAAGCAAGTTTTGTCATATCAAAAGAAGAAAACGATTATGCAGTTTCTAGTAGGTCAATAGATGAAGTAAATGTGCAGGTAATTATGGAGAAGCTTGGTGGAGGTGGTCATAGAAGCTCTGCAGGTGCTACAGTAGAAGCTGAGTCTTTTGAAGAGGCTGTAACTAAAGTTAAAGAAGTTATAGACGCTTATATAGAGGAGGATAGTAAATAATGAAAATTGTATTACTTGAAAATGTAAAGAAACTTGGAAAGAAAGATGAGATTATAGAAGTCAGCGATGGATATGCAAGAAATGTTCTCATACCAAAGAAACTTGGTCTTCCAGCGACTGCTGAAAACTTAAATAATGTTAGACTAAAGAATAAAAATGAAGAGAAAAAAGAAGAGAACTTGAGAAATATAGCAGAGAAGGACAAGGAAGTTATAGAAAAGACAAAATTTGCGGTTTCTATAAAGGCTGGAGCTAATGGAAAGACATTTGGTTCTATCACAAGTAAAGAAATTGCAGAAGCAATTAAAAATGAATCAAATATTGATGTTGACAAAAAAGATATATTACTGGATGAGAGTATAAAGAATGTAGGAACTTATGATGTAAAAGTTAAATTACATAAAGATATACAAGCGACTATTAAAGTTGAGGTTAAAGAAGCATAATGGCAGACTTTGATTTAAAAAGTGCAGATAATAGGTTGCCACACGATATAGATGCTGAGAGAGCAGTTATCGGTTGTCTTCTTCAAAATAATGATACCATAGAAGAAGTGTTTGCTACAGTAACTGCTGATATGTTTTATAGTGGACCATTAAGGGCAATTTTTTTAAGTATAGGAGATCTGAGTAAGGCAGGAACTGATGTAGACAAGATAACAGTAAGAGATAGAGTTTTGTCAAAACTCAGTGGCTCTATGCAGGATAAAGTAAATAATATAAAGCAGAGGGCTAAGGAACTTGAGGGATATGATGAGAAGACCCTTGATGACAAGTTTTTTATAGATTTGCTTGAAAACGCTGCATATAATACTAATGTTATATCCTATTGCAATATTATTAAAAATAAATATTTGCTAAGGCAAGCTATTGAAAAGGCTTCTAAAATTATAGATGATTGTAGAATTGGCGAAAAAAACGCTATCGAGATATGCAACGAGGCTCAAGATGATTTCTTTAACCTTGGGATGAATGAAGACAAAAGGGCATATCATAGATTAGACGATTATACTAAGGAGATATTTGAAAAAATAGTTGAGGCCGCTGAGTCTAAGAATGGCATAACTGGTATTGAGTCTGGATTTAAATCACTTGATGCTTATACTGCTGGATTTCAGAATTCAGATATGATAGTTCTTGCTGCAAGACCTGGTATGGGTAAAACTACTTTTGCACTCAATCTTGCATACAATATCTGCTCTATTGGCGACAAGAGTGTTTTGTTCTTTTCTCTTGAGATGGGAGGTGCGCAACTAGCTTCTAGAGTTCTTTCTTCTATAAGTTTTGTTGAAAGCAAAAAGATACGAACTGGAAACCTAAGTGATACTGAAATGAGAAATTTGATTGAAGCAACCTACAATTTTAGGGATAAGAAGTTTTTCATAAGAGATAGTACACTGCTTACAATTGCTGACTTGAGAAATGAGTGTATGAAAGTAAAAATGAAAGAAGGACTAGATATAGTATTCATAGATTATTTGCAACTTATGGTAGCTGGAGATAACTATAAAAATGCAAATAAGAACGGCTTTATGTCAAGACAAGAAGAAGTTGCAGCCATATCAAGAAATATAAAGGCGTTGGCAAAGGAATTAAATGTACCGATAATAGCTTTGTCACAGTTACATCGTGAAGCTGAAAATAGAAGCGGAGCTCCACAACTTTCTGATTTGAGAGAGTCAGGAGCTATAGAGCAAGATGCTGATATCGTTATGATGATACATAGACCAAATAAAGAAGATCCACAGGACCCTAGAATCGATGTTATCTTAGCTAAGCATAGAAATGGTAGCACCGGCACTGTGAATTTGAGATTTGATAAAAATACTACAAGATTTAGTGAATGGGATAATAAAACAGAGATTCCATCAAACATGAGCTAATATAAGGTGGTTGTAGTGGAAAGTGTAAGATTTTTGATAGCAAGTATAATTCTGATTGTACTTGCTATTTTAAAACAAGTTCATATAATGCAACTTAATTCTTATAATCTTGACCAGCAAATTATATGGTATAAGAAAAATTTTGCGTCATTTGCACTTAATATTGGATTACTAATTTCTACTATATTATTTTATGAGCTGCGGTTTATTCTTGCATACTATCTTATCATAATTTCAATGATAGGTATGTTGATAGAAAATATACCAAGAAAGTATAAGAAAAAATTGGTATACACTGCAAGAATTAAAAGGCTCATTTTTGTTTGTGTATTAATTTTTACAGCTTTGATTGCTGGATTTTGGTTTAAAACTAAAAATATTAAATATATATTGTATGTTGCCTCACTTAGTCCTGTGATAATTTTTATCGCTTATCTTATATGTCTTCCTATTGAAAATTCGCTAAGAAAAAAGTTTATGAATGAGGCAAAAAATATAATAGATGCCAATGACAATCTTTGCGTGATAGGAATTACAGGTAGTTTTGGGAAGACAAGCGTCAAGTTTTATCTAGATAGAATTTTAAAATCTAAATATTCTGTCTGTAAAACTCCTGAGAGCTTTAATACTGCTATGGGAGCTACACTTACTATAAAAAATGGCTTAAGGAATATTGACGACATATTTATCTGTGAGATGGGAGCAAGGAGAGTCGGAGATATTAAAGAGATTTGTGACATAGTATCACCAAATGGTGCAATAATAACTGATGTAGGCAATATGCATCTTGATACATTTAAAACTATAGATAATGTGCTTAATACAAAGTTTGAACTTGTTGAGTCAGCTATTAAGAATAATCATACAGAGAAATTTGGGGATGTGCCAATTCTTGTAAATGGTGATAATGAACTTATAAGGAAGAAGGTAATTGATTGTTTTGGAATTACTGAGCAAAGATTTATAAAGTATTATGGATTAAATCCAAGCGAAAAGTCAATATTTGATTTTTATGCAGATAATGTAGCTGCAAGTGCAAGCGGAACTAAGTTTAGATTTAATTCAAATAGCTTTGGTAGCGATGAATTTGTAACAAAGCTGCTTGGAAAATACAATATAATGAATTTAGTTGCAGCGATTTCATACTCACTATTATTGGGAGTTGATATGCCAACTATAAAAAATGTTGTGAAGAGTATAGAACCCGTGCCACATAGATTACAGATGTTATCTTATGGCACAAATGATATAATTATTGATGATGCATATAACTCAAATCCACTTGGCGCAAGAAATGCAGTTGATGTGCTTTCGTCATTTGAAGGATATGTGAAAGTGATAATAACTCCTGGCATGGTGGAGTTGAATGACAAGCAGGATGAAGAAAATGAGAGTTTTGCAGAATATGCAGGAAACAAGGTTGACTATGCTATAGTAGTTGGTCATACCAATAAACTTGCTCTTGATAGAGGATTTGAAAAAACTCTTGCGGAAGATAGGTTGATTGACATTGAAAAAGTTGAAGATGCTATAAACTATGCAAGACTGAATATAGATGGTAAGAAAGTAATTTTACTTGAGAATGATTTGAGCGATAATTATTAATAAAGATTTTTATAACTTAGGAGAGAACAAATTATGAAACTTAATATTGCGATAGTATTTGGTGGAAAGTCTACAGAACATGAGGTGTCAGTAATTTCTGCACTTCAGGCGATAGAGAATATTGATAAGGATAAGTATAATGTTATTGCTATTTATATGGATAAAAAAGGCGATTTTTATTTTAGCAAAGATAATTTATTGACTGATTCTAAAAATTATAAAAATATTAATTCTCTATTGTCAAAATGCAATAATGTATATTTTGTAAAAGAAAAAAATCATACTTACATTAGAGAAGTTAATGCTGGATTATTTGGAAATAAGCTAAATGAAATTATAGATGTAGCATTTCCTATAGTGCATGGGACAAATGTGGAGGATGGTAATTTGCAAGGGTATTTCCATACATTAAATCTTCCAATAGTTGGACCAGATACATTGTCATCTGCAGTAAGTATGGATAAGTATGTGATGAAAGAATACTGTAAAGCAATAGGAATTCCAGTCATTGATGCATTGAGATTTGACAAAAATGATTATAAAGAAGTTGATAAACTGATTAAGCGAGTAAAAGATGAAATTAGCTATCCAGTTATTGTAAAGCCCGTAAACCTTGGCTCGAGCATTGGCATAAAGAAAGCAACTGATGAATCCGGGCTTAGAGAAGCCTTGGAACTTGCATTTAGTTTTGCTGATATTATATTGATAGAGAAGGCAATTACAAATTTAAAAGAAATAAACTGTGCTGTGCTTGGTAACAAATTTGATGCAGAATGCAGTGCACTTGAAGAACCATTTGGACATGATGAGATATTGTCATTTGCTGATAAGTACATGGGCGGAGGCGGTGCTAAAGGTGGAAAAGTTGGTGCGAAGTCAAATGCTGTAGGGGCGAGCACTGCGAGCCCAAACAAACTCGGAGCAAAAAGTGGCATGGCAAGTCTCAGCAGAAAAGTCCCTGCTGACTTGGATGAAGAAACTTCTGATGAAATCAAAACTTATGCAAAAAAAATATTTAAGTATATAGGATGTAGTGGGGTGGCAAGGATAGACTTTATAATAGATAAAGATACTAAAAAAGTTTATGCAAATGAAATTAATCCTATACCTGGCTCGTTGTCTTTTTATCTATTTAAGCCACTTGGTATGGAGTATAAAGAACTACTTGATAAACTTATAAATATTGCTATAGAAAATTATAAGGATCAAGAAAGGCTCAAGTTCTCGTTTGAGAATAACTTATTGGCATAGAAGTATGAGAATTACAGAGATTAATTTAGAAAAGGTTATAGGGCTTAATTCAAAGATTCCATCAAACAACATGATGGAATTTGTTTTGGTTGGCAGGTCCAATGTGGGGAAGTCGTCGTTTATAAATGCAATATCAAATAGAAATAATTATGCCCATACATCATCTACACCTGGTAAGACTAGGACAATAAACTATTATCTAGTCAATGGAAGGTTTTACTTAGTTGACTTACCGGGATATGGTTATGCTAAGGCAAGCATAGAAGAGCAGAATAATTGGGCTACATTTATTAATAAATATTTAAAAACTAGTGATAAGATTGAAGAGATAATTTTGATTGTAGATATAAGACATAAGCCAAGTGAAAAAGATTGTCAGATGTTTTCTTTTATTGTGTCTGCTACAGGTTATGAGCCGATAGTGATAGCAACAAAGCTTGATAAAATAAAAAAAAGTGAAATTAAAAAAAATGTAGAGATGATACGAGATGAATTAGGGGCTACTGAGAATTGTGAAATCATTCCGTTCTCCTCAGAGAAAAAAGATGGTGTCAAAGATTTTTTAAAGATACTATCGAGAATTGTAGATGAGTAGTATAGCCCTGAATGAATCAGGGCCTTTTTGACTAATGATTTCTGTCTAGCTTTCTAATTACTTGCGTTACTATACTTCTGAAAAGAAAGTCAGTCCTA
>JAFXWR010000118.1 GCA_017542725.1 Lachnospiraceae bacterium
CAGCATCAATTTTTACTTCTGATGGATCTTTATAAGGATTGTAATAACCTATCTCCTCTATAAATCTTCCATTTCTTGGGTAATGTGAATCGGCAACAACCACTCTGTAAAATGCATTGTGGGCATGTCCCAACTTCTTTAAGCGAATTTTTACAGCCATTTAATTATTTCCTCCTTTTAATGTTTTTTTAATTATTTTATTAGATAAACTATTTATCTGCTTATTATCAGAAATTTTGATGATTTCATTTGCCAACTTTTCAATTTCTTTAAATCGAATACTCAATTCTAATTTTTTGTCCATCTCTTTCAATTTCTTATCGGCATTTTTAAATAAATCATAGGCGGCCTGTCTTGATATATTTAGTTCTTCACCGATTTCAGTAAAAGACAAGTCATCAATTACATGATACTCATAAACAACTTGCTGGTTTTTGCTTAATACTCCACCATACAAATCGTATAGTATTGATTTGTTAAATATTTCATCCATAAGCAGTAAAAAAGCCCGCGAAACCGCGGACTTATATATTATCATTTCCGTCATTGTCTGTCAAGTGTTTTTCTTGGCAGTTTGTGCAACTTCTGCTAGTCAGCGCTAATTTTTACAGCATCTACATAGGCTCTTGAAATCAAATCTATAAACTCTATAAAATCAATATTTTTGAGGTCTTTAAATGCCATATTTGGCTTTGCCACCCCTTTGTCATCTGTAAACTCTGATATAAGAGAAAGCATATTGTCTATTGAATTGCCTCTCATGAACTCTCCCAAGGTATTGAGCTGCAATTTCATCTCATATCTTGGCAAATCAATTTTAGTATACTTTGATGTATTTGATAACTCATTTAATGTATAAATTTCTTTTTCTCTACTTCCAAGTATCTTTCCATTATTTGTCAGTGTAACTGTATTAACCACATTGTCAAACATGCATGAACTTATTACTTTAGTCTTGTCAGTAGTTATAAGACAATAGTTAGATATAAAATTAACTTTTCCATTTTGAGTATCTGTTGAATCAACTATATCTCTCTTTTTCAAAATCTTATTTACTGATAATCCTAAAGTATCTCCAGAACTTGCTCCAATAAATCTTGCATTGTCAATCGCATTTTCTAAAGCATATATTAATGGTGCGTAACCTTTTTTGCCAATAAATCTACTCTTAATCTCTTCAAAATGTCTATATGTCAAAACTTGTTTTTCAAAATCATACATATTTACATAGTTGCCATCATTTATCATACCATTAAATCCAGATTTTGCTTTGTCTGATGTAAATACATATGCCTTTGCTCCACCAGTTGGAACCTTACCAAATCTATCAAAACTAATATTACTTCCTATGTGGTCAAATTTTACTTGCTCTATTCTATTATTCTCATTTAGAATTACAGCACATATATATTCGTTAGTAAATAAATTTCCATTGCGATTATAATCTGCGTCTTGAAAAGTATTCATCACATAACCACCAATTCCAGATTTAAATCCTTCTCTATTTACAACAGTTCTCTCTATAGCATATTGTACATCTGGCTCTGCTAATGATATCTTTTCTATCTTATCTTCAACTTCATAACTTACAGGCGATGATAGCAATGAAGAAATTATAGTTTTATATGTATTTGATGTGTCAGTTGCACCAGTCACAGTATCTATCTCATCAGCATTTTGCTTATCCAATGAGCTATCAATTAGTTTTTGCAAAGCCTGCTGTGCAACATCACTATCAGAATGTTCGGTAACAACAACTTCTTTTATAGTTCCAGAATTATCAACTTTAATTTTTAGGCTAATTCTTCCTTTTTCGCCTTCAGCTGTCCCATATAAATATTCTCCATGCTCTTTGCCATTAAATACTTCTTGGTACAAAAAATCATATATATTTTGGCTAAAAACTAAATATAGCGCAGAAATCACCGCAAAAAGTATGAATATTATAATACTAATTTTTTTCATTAATTACTCCCAAAAAACTATATATTATTAATTAAATTATTTGACAATTTTTATAACTTGTGCTAATATAATAAGGCTTACGGGGTGTAGCTCAGTTTGGCTAGAGCACCTGGTTTGGGACCAGGGGGTCGCAAGTTCGAGTCCTGTCACCCCGACATACATTGGTTTTATGAGTTTACTCATGGGGTCAATGTATTTTTTTTATCAATTTTACAATTAGTGGAATCAATATGCAATACACTATACCGACAATTATTGAGACCATAAGTCTTAGAGCAAATGGTCCAAAGACAACTAAGAAACTAAAATAACCGTAGATTAATGAGTCTATCATAATCACTATAGTATTTATAATAGTCAATAACACTTGTAATGAAATAATGCAAATCCAAAACTTTGTGCCACCACCAACTTTTACAATTTTGTTTTCAAAAATGTACCCACATATTGCACCTATTATAGTTTGTGGTAAAACCCAAAAAAGTGTCGTCGCCGTGAACCCATATGTAATTAGTTGGTTGATAAACATACCAGCAAATCCAATAATTGCTCCAGGAGCGGCTCCAAGCATTATGGAACCTACATAAATTGGCAGATTCTGCATAGTAAGTTTCATTCCAGACAAATTAATGGTTCCATACAAACTCAGCACAACAAATAGTGCCGTATAAAACGCAATTAGTACAACTTTTCTTAAATTAGAATTCATACCTTGACAATTCCTATCATTTTTTGTATTATTTATAAGCAATGAAATAATCCGTGTCGTATTTCATTGAATATTTATTAGGAGAGTAAAAATGGCAAATATTAAAAGCGCTAAAAAGCGTATCAAAGTTACAAAAACTAAAACTGAAAGAAATAAAGTTCAAAAGTCAAAAATAAAAATGTTTGTTAAAAAAATCAATCAACTTGTAAAAGAAGGTAATAAAGCAGAAGCTAACAAGATATTGATTGAAGCTACCAAGGCAATTGATATGGCTGCTAGCAAAGGAGTATTTCACAAGAACAATGCATCTAGAAAAGTTGGTAGACTTACAAAATCAGTTAACAAGCTTTCTTAAAAACAGCCATTGGCTGTTTTTTTATTCATCAATAACCACATAGGTTTTACCAGTATATGTATCAGTATATACAGTACCAGATTTCACATACTTGCTTTCTATATCTTCAAAAGAAACTTCATTATTTTGTTTTGCTTCATCTGATTCAAATTCTTGTAACTTAGAGTCATCAACTACTTCTTTTTTTTCTTGTCCTTTATAAGCTTCTTTAATATCAATTTTCCAATTGATAACAAGTGCGAGCATTATACCTACTGCTAGGACCAACATAGCATCTGACATATTAGAAACACCATCCATTGGGTTTCCAACATCATCAGTACTAAACATTCTATTTCTATTGTTTAATTTATTTTTCACGATTTTATCCTTCACATTCCTCTTCAAGCACAGCTTCCATAATAAGTGTGAGCATTATTTTATCTTTTGCATACCATCTTCTTCTTATAAGAGAAATAATGGTGCAAATTGACGCAGCAATCAAACCGATAACTGTAGTATCAAATGCTGCAAGCAATGAATACGAAAGTGTAGCTGTATCACCTTGCGCAAGTGCTATAATACCAGGACCAAGTGGTATAAGAGTACCAAGAAGTCCAAAAGTTGGTCCGAGTTTGACAATTAAATCAGACCTTTTCACAACAAAGTCTAAATTCTCACTATAATTATCTAATAGTGATGCAGCAAAATTTTCTTTCATCTCATCACTAAGTGAATTGTGAATTGTTAATTCAAGTAAAAGTCTCTTTTGTTTAGCTAGTAAAGAACTATTTTTAATAATTGTAGCTGGGTCATTAGTGCCATTTTTAATGGCATCAATAACATTAGCAGCTTTAACAGTAAGATATTTTCTTTGAAACATCTCAGCCAATAGTCCACCAACCATAATCAAAGATATAATAAGCATCACAATCAACACTACTTTTACAGGCACATCAAGTATAGTTACAATTTGCCTCATTATACTATTTGTCGAAATACCATTTAACATTCTTTATACCTCAAACTTTAAAAATAATTATTCTTTTTGATTTTATCACGAGTACCCAAAACAAATGTCAAAGCACCAAGTAAAAATAAAAGTGTCATAACAGCAGTCATCATTCCCTTCATGTTGGTTACAGATAGATGCTCTGGATCTAATCCGATATTTCCATTTCTCTCTAATTCAAATATCTTCTTTCCTGCATAATCGCCTTCAGTTTCAAGATGATATTTTCCATGATTATCTGCATTTCCCAAACTTTCATTTTCACCATCATCACCTGTCATATCTTCTTCTTTTTCGGCATCTTCTCCGCCCTTTGAACCTTTTCCATCTTCTTCATCGCTAATTTCTTTTTTTTCCTCAGTTTCTTCCGCACTCTCCTGGCTTGCCACTTCAGATTCAGCAGCCGAAGTCTCCTCTTCTATGATTGGGGCATCAAAAACTTTAAGTGTTGTCTCAGGCATAGTTTCTGCCATAGTCTCTACTCTTTCACTAGTAGGGCTATCAACTTGCACTTGACTTACCTTATTTGTAACCACATTTTTAGCTACTGTCTCAGAAATAAAATCCCCAGGTTCACACTCTGAAAGCGTTACTGTCTGCGCCTCTTCAACAACAATTTCATATTCCTCTACATATGCAGGAGTTGGTTTCACATTGTTATCAAATACAGCAGCAAGCCTTTCTACAGATGTGGGAGATACAGTCTCTACTTGAGTTTGCATAACCTGATTGCGTCTTAAAGTTTCTTCAATGTAAACCGGAGTCTCATATTGCTTTTGAGTTTCTGCTTGAGCAATCTTTGCCTTAATACTTTCTTGCTGTATTCTTTTTTGTATTGAGCTCTGTATACTTTCTCTTTCCGCAA
>JAFXWR010000119.1 GCA_017542725.1 Lachnospiraceae bacterium
CATCATCTAAGTCAACTACTGGTATACTTCCGATTATAATGTTTAACTCTTCACCCTTTATGCCATCTTTCAAACTTCTCTTATCCTGTTCGTAGGCAAGGTGTGGCAACAAATCAGTAATTATAAACTTTGGTTCATTATCTTTTTCACCTATACATATGTCTACATAACTTCCATCTTCTCTAAAAATTCTTCCATGCATTGAAAGTGGAACTGTAGGCCATTGATATTTTTTAATGCCACCATAGTAATGAGTCTTAAAATATGCTATATCATCACTTTCATATACTGGATTTGGCTTTAAGTCAAGTCTTGGAGAATCGATATGTGACACAACAAAATTTACACCTTTATCTAAACTTTCTTTACCGATAGTAATTAGTACAATTGATTTTCCTCTATTATTTACAAAGAACTTACTCCCTGGCTTTAAAGATTTAACTTTATCATCAAATTCTTTGTAGCCATTATCCTTTATAGTGTTAAGTATAGTATCAACGCACTCCCTCTCTGTCTTTGAAGAATTCATAAACTTCTTATAGCCTTCACAAAAATTAAAAGCTGCATCAATACATTTCTTATCTATCTTTACTATATGTTCATATTCACTTGCATACTCACTTTTTTTTGCCATGTTTTCCTCCTACTTAATTATTCCCATGCGATTAAGTGGCCAATATATCACATAGGCCTTTGCCTCTATATCTTTTATATTGATAAACTTGTTTGGCCAGAATCTTGCATCTTCAGAATTATTTCTATTGTCCCCAAGCAAGAAATACGAATCCTCTGGCACCACCACATCTACTGGTCTAAAGAAATTATTCACAATCATTGGCTCATTGAGATAATCTTCTTCATATTTTTCACCATCTATATATACATGGCCACAAGTTGCTTTTGTATTTGGGTCAGAAAATTTTGTTGCTCTAAACAATTCCTGCTCTGCTGTATAGTCAGCCTTTATCTCTATGTGCTCACCCGGAAGTCCTATAACTCTCTTTATAAAATGAACCTTCTTACTTCCTTTAGATTCTGTATCACAAAATGGACATTTTGCTTCATCATTTTTTTGATACATTCTATGACATTTTTTGCAATCAAAACCATAGTCAAATATAACTACATCACCTCTTTTTGGTTTCACAAATTTAAAAGTTAGCCTAAATCCAAAAAGTCTACTTCCAACAGGCAGGTTAGATTCCATAGATGGCGTAGGTATATATGAATTAGTTATAATGACATTATTGACAAAAAATGCCACTACAAAAGCGACGGCTATTATGCCGATCCATTCAAAAATTTCGTTACGTAATGATTTCTTCATAACCTTGTTATTTTATCAAAAAAAAAGCACTATGTAAAGAAAATAGCGCATTTTTCTACAAAAAAAGCCTTGATAATACAAGGCTTTTGAATTATTCAGCTTTAATTGCTCCAGTTGGGCAAGAGCCTTCACATGCTGCACAGTCTACGCACTCACTTGCATTTACTTCATATTTTGTCTCTCCCTCTTTAATTGCTCCTGTTGGGCAAGCGCTTGCACAAGCTCCGCACTTAATGCATTCATCTGATATTTTGTGTGCCATAATATATTCCTCCTTATAAGTTATTTTTTTATAATTAATGTCTTACGCTATAGCTGCATTAATTTTATTTAGAAGTGGCTCTACATCAATCCCATGGACTGCACAAGCTTCCTCAAGTGATTCCATAAGTGATGATGGGCAACCAACACAATGCATCCCCTCTGCCATCAAGATTGTAGCAATAGTTTCAGCATGCTCTGTATCTAAAATATCTCCCATTAACATGTCTTTTGTAACTTTCATATTTTCCTCCTTTATAATCTGCTAAGTTTACTTACAGCATCTTCTTTTATAACTACTTTATAATGCTCCTCGTAGTAAGCCTGGTTCATGCCAACTTTTCCTCTTATCCTTATACCATACTCTGCGAGTGAATTACAAGCTTTGTTGAAATCATCAATTGTAGTCTTTGGCACATTGCCTGATATACTAAGAACTAGATAGAACTTTTTGTTCTTTTCATCCTTATAAAATACGCTTACATAGTCATAACTATTTACATTTCTACAAGCATCGCTTGCCTTATCTATTTCATCAAATTCAAATATAGCAATCTGGTCTGTCTCTTTTCTAAATTCAAGTTTCTCTACATTATTAACTTCATTAATTCCTTTTGTATTTCCCTGCTTAAGTGCTTCTTCAAATTTGTCTATAGTGTTCTCAAGCATTTGCATGATAGAGAATGGAAC
The DNA here is from genome assembly GCA_017542725.1 of Lachnospiraceae bacterium. The sequence goes on from JAFXWR010000119.1 coordinate 2,279, forward strand.
TTTATCATTTTTCATAGGAGTAAATCTTGAATATCTTGCATCAAGCTCATCAGGGTCATAAACTTTAGTTACTATAAGTTTCATAGCGCCATCTTTAAGCGGAACTGCTTCTACAGCGAGTGGCGCATCTGCATTGAAGCCTACTTGAACCTTCGCCAAATTCATCACTTCAACTAAAAGGTCTTTTGCTTTTTCAGAACCATAAGACAAATCACTCATCTTAAGATTTCTATTCTTTAATTCTTCATCATTTATAATTAAAGCTATTGAATTTTCATTAATCTTCTCAATTTTCATAATCCGTAATATGATACTACAAATTTCATTATTTTTCAAGAACGATATGCATAAATATCTATGATTATGCATTCATATAACGCAATTTATAGCCCCTAATTAACTGAGCTCATCAATTTTTGACAAAAGTTCCTGCTTTCTCTCATAAAATAACACTTCCTTGTTGTGCTTAAAATATGAGTCTGAGCCAAAGGTACTTATGAACTTGGCTGCCGCATATCTTGTGGTAAGTTCTGCTACAAGTATAACCATCTCCTGACCTTCGCCAAATACTTCTTCCACAAACTTAAATACATTTTCAATATTGTTTTTTGTAATTTCTACTCTCTTAGTATGCGCTGCCACTTTCTGCTCATAATCTCTTCTTATAAGCTCAAATGAAGTATCGTTATTTTCAACGCCTTCAACTTTAAACTCCTCAAGAAGATACATAAGAGTTTTAATCACATAATTGAACTTTTTAGAGTCCATAGGGGTGAGCGTGCCACTTGTAAGATAAATATTTAACTTTTCCCTTTCTTCTAATATATGTTTATTAAGTGAGTCCATATAGTTAAGTTTTTTATACTTTTCTTCTTCAAGTTTTGGGTCTCTCTTAACTCTTATTTTTAACTGTGAATTATTTTCTCCTACTTCAACTCCAGATGCAAGTAAATCTTTTTCATTTTCTACACTTTTTTCACTTGCCAATCGTCTTTCTCTTTCATTCTTTTCTTCTTCTTTGATTTTAGTAAAGTCACCAGTAATTTCAGCTTTAATATATTTTAGCACATCAAGATATTCCATTATGCAGGCTTCGTTTTCTACAGTGCTCGCCATATTACTGCTTATGTTGTCAATTAAAAGTCCAAGTAATGATATTCTTTCATCAAA
>JAFXWR010000120.1 GCA_017542725.1 Lachnospiraceae bacterium
TCGCCAAGGCCGCCTGTTTTTATAAATGGGGCGGCTTCAAAAGCAGCGAAGAGAACCTTTACTTCTGGGGCTGTGGGCTCGCTGAGATTCGCCCCTACATCTTCTGCGGGCTCGCTAAGCTTCGCCTCTACGCGGGACGACAGGATGTCATCCCCTACGGGTTTACTTACAACTTTTTCACTTTGTTCAACGACTTTACTTGTAGCATTAGTCACTGCACCCATAGATACGTTTATTGAATTTGCATGCGATCTTGTCATATTTGCAGGTCCGGCGTTGCTAATTTCTTTTCTTTCATTATTTTTATAATTGTTAAAACTCATTTGTGAATCTCCTAGTCATTTGAAATAATCGCTGGCTTCTTATCTGTACCCTTATGTACTTCTCCATCATCAATCACAACTGATTTTTCAATTATAGCATCCTCTATAACTGCTTTCTTTCCTATACGGCATTTTTGCATTATGACCGCATTTTTTATCTTTGCACCTTCTTCTATAATTACATCACGGAAGATTATAGAATTTTCGATTTGTCCTTTTATTATAGAACCTGTTCCTACAAGTGCATTTTTTACTTTTGCCATATCAAAATATTTAACAGGAGGTGCATCATGAATCTTTGTGTGAATTAGTCTATCACTCATAAACAATTCTTTCATTACATCTTCATTTAAAAGTTCCTTTGACACTTCCATATAATCTTGCACACTGCTTATCGCTCTTGCAAAACCTGTAAACTCATAAGTTGCAATGGAGAGTCTATTTATGTTTTCAGCCATTGCATCCATCACATCCATATAACTATAATCTTTATACCAATCAAGAATCTTGACTATGGTACTCTTTTCTATGATTGTCCCATCAAGATAAAGATTTACTTTCTTTTCTCTTTTCTTAAGTCTTCTTATACCTTTTACTTTACCTCTATCATCAAAATCAAGTACACAGTCTCCTTCATCACCAACTGCATCTTTTTGATACACGAATGTAATATTTGCTTCCTTCTCAATGTGAACTTTTTCTACATCACGAAAATCAATATTGTATATCTTGCTGCAAGTTGAGAGCACAAGACGATCAAACTTTGTCTTTTCAAAGAACTGCATATTGCCACAGCAATCTCTTATAGAAAATTTACCTTTGCCAAGATCATAACCATAAGTTGAACCAGGCAAGATAAATAGTCCACCATTTTTTCTTGAAAGACCAAAATCTTTTCCCGAACCAAGATGGTCCATTATACTTCTATATATATGTGGTGTTATAAGTCCAACTTGGGTGATACCACTATTTACCATATTTGATAGTGAAAAGTCTATCATTCTATATCTACTTCCAAATGGTATAGCTGCTATAGGTCTATGTGCAGTGAGTTTGCCAAACTTTGTACTATTATAATTTGTTGATATTAAACCTGCTAATTTTCCCATATTCTCTCCTTTTTGCGCTCGTGAAACTCGCGCCTACGAGCCCTATTTATATACTTCGTTGTCGCCTATAAGTGTTATCTCTGCATTTTTTGCAGACGAGCCAAGCTTTGCCTTCTCTGAAATTACACTACCTTCACCAACTATTGCCTTCACAACTTTAGCTCCTGCTTTTACTACTACATTTGGAAGCAAAATCGAATCTATAACCTCTGCACCTTTTTCAACAATTACATGAGTTGAAAGGATTGATCTTGTAACTGTTCCATCTATGAGACAACCATTACTTACTAAGCTCTTATCAACCTTACCACTTTCACCTACAAACTGTGGAGGTGAAATATTTGAATTTGAATAAACTCTTACGTCTCTCGCAAAAATGTCTATGCTTGGATTTTCTTTCAATAAATCCATATTTGCTTCATAATAACTATCAATAGTTCCGATATCTTTCCAATAGCCTTTGAATTCATATGCGAGAAGTTTTTTATTTTCTGCCAATAGATTTGGAATTATATTTTTTCCAAAATCATGCTCACTCTTTTTATCCGTACTATCTTCTATAAGTGCCTTTCTAAGTACAGACCAAGTGAAAATATATATACCCATAGAAGCCAAAGTACTATCCGGTTTCTTTGGTTTCTCTGTGAATTTAGTAATTTGCAAATCTTTATCAACTGACATTATACCGAAGCGACTGGCTTCTTCAAGCGATACATTGATAACTGACACGGTAAGATCTGCCTTAGTATTTTTGTGATACTGAAGCATATCATTATAGTCCATCTTATAAAGATGGTCTCCAGATAATATCAACACATACTCTGGATTCTGCTCATCTATAAAATCAATATTTTTAAATATAGCATCAGCAGTACCATTGTACCAAGAACCACCTTCTTCTGTGAAATATGGCGGAAGTAAACTAACTTGACCATTTAATCCATCAAGATCCCAGCCTTCACCATTTCCTATATAGGAGTTAAGCAAATAAGGTTTATACTGAGTTAAGATGCCGACGGTATTTATGTCACTATTAATACAGTTTGATAAAGCAAAATCAATAATTCGATACTTACCGCCAAAAGATACTGCAGGTTTTGCAATTCTCTTCGTAAGTGCTTTTAGTCTACTTCCCTGTCCACCGGCAAGTAGCATAGCAATGCATTCTTTTTTTTGCATAACTCTCCTCCTACGGGCTCTGCAAGCATTCGCCCCTACATTTTATTTCCAGATTTCGTCGTAGTATTCTTTTATGGTTCTGTCAGATGAGAAGTATCCAGCCTTCGCAACATTTACAAGTGACACTTGATTGAATTTTCTTCTATCGCGATACATATCTATCATCTCATTTGACTTCTTTATATAATCATCAAAATCTTTTACAACCATATATTGGTCGCCAAACTTAAATAGCTCATCATAGATATCAAAGAAATCAACTTTATTTGTTGAAGTAATTTTTCCAAGCAATTGATTTCTTATAGCGCCTACTCTATGATCTTCATCGGCTATTTTTGCTGGGAAGTAACCTGCTTGACGAACTTTTTGAACTTCATCTTCTCTAAGTCCAAAAATCTTTATGTTATCTTCTCCAACCAAATTGTATATCTCGACATTTGCACCATCCATAGTGCCAAGTGTCACTGCACCATTGAACATAAACTTCATATTACCAGTTCCAGATGCTTCTTTTCCTGCAAGTGATATTTGCTCGCTTATGTCTGCTGCTGGATAGATTATCTCACCATTTGTTACGCAGAAGTTTTCAATAAATACAACTTTTAATATATCTTTTACAGCTGGGTCATTGTTAATCAAATCTGCAATTGTATTGTATAGTTTAATTGTCTTCTTTGCAAATGCATAACTTCCAGCTGCTTTTCCTGACATAATAAACGTCTGAGGGTGCACATTGTTAAGTGATCCATTTTTAATTCCGTTGTAAGTATTTAAAATCTTAAACATGAACAAGAGCTGTCTCTTGTATGCGTGAATTCTCTTTACCTGCACATCAAAGATTGAATTAGGGTCTACGTCTATTCCATTATGTTCTTTTATATACCTAGCAAGATTTACTTTGTTTTGATATTTAATTTTTGAAAGTTCATCAAGTACTCTATTATCATCTTTATAGTCAAGGAACTTTTCAAGCTTTGAAGCATCCTTCTTAAAATCTTTTCCTATAGTGTCAGTCAACAAATTAGTGAGTCCTTCATTTGCAGATAACAAGAATCTTCTAAAACTTACACCATTTGTCTTGTTGCAGAATTTTTCAGGCATAAGCTTATAAAGCTCATGCAAAGTTTCTTTCTTTATAATCTCTGAGTGAATAGCTGCAACTCCATTTACATGGTGACTGCAGATTACTGAAAGGACTGGCATGTTAACGTGTCCCTCAAAGAGAATTGAGTTCTTTGCAGTTCTTGGCACCTGATATCCTGCTTCTTTATCAAGTTTTTCAAAAAATCTTCTATTGATTTCTTCTATAATCATATAAATTCTTGGCACAACTTTTATCATAAGATCAATTGGCCATCTCTCAAGTGCCTCAGGCATAACTGTATGATTAGTATATGCTATTGTCCGAGTTGTGATGTCATATGCCTGATCCCAACTTAATTCATGGTCATCTACCAATACTCTTATGAGCTCTTGTATACACATAGTCGGATGAGTGTCATTTATATGTATGGCAACTTGCTCTGGGAATTTATCCCATGCATTAAGTCCATGACCTTTTATAAATCTTCTCACTATATCTTGAATACCTGCTGACACGAGAAGATACTCTTGTTCAAGTCTAAGTCTCTTTCCTACTGCATTTCTATCATCCGGATAAAGAATTGCAGTGATTGCCTCTATCTCATTTCTATGTTTAACTGCAGTAGAATAGTCTCCATTATTAAATGCATCAAGATCAAACTTTTCGTCTTTTGGAGTTGCATACCAAAGGCGCAGAGTATTTACATGGTCACAGCCATATCCAACTATAGGTATATCATAAGGTATAGCACGCACCTCTCTATAATCTCTATAATGAAACTTAAAATTACCATCAACCCATTCTCTGTCAACTACTCCACCAAGTTTAACCATCTGCACTCTATCATTTCTTCTATCTTCAAATGGATAAGCATCAAGTAGCCAGTTGTCCGGTAACTCTACTTGCTCACCATCAACTATCTTTTGTCTAAAGAGACCAAATCTATATCGAAGCCCCATACCCATGGCATTTATGCCAAGAGATGCTAGTGAATCCATAAAGCAAGCTGCAAGACGTCCCAAACCACCATTTCCAAGTCCTGGGTCTGCCTCTTGGTCAAAGATTTCTTCCAAGTCAAATCCAAGTTTAGTCATGCCGTCACGAACTTTATCAAGTAAATCAAAATTCACAAGATACTCTTTTAAGAGTCTGCCAATCAAAAACTCCATAGAAAAATAATAAATCTCTTTTTCTTTCTTGCTAAAACTTTCTTTGACAATTTCCGACCTTTTTTGTTTTGCTACAGATATAAGCATATGGCAAAGTGTCTCATATGCCTCTCTCACAGAAAGGATTTCTGCTTCCTTTCCATGCACTCTCTTTGCATAATTCTTAAAATCTTCTACAAAATTTTTCTTACTAAAATCCATTGGTTAATACCCCTCTTATATTTTATCGCCGCTGGACGACAAGATGTCGTCCCCTACGATTCTTTTCTTTTCTTTACGACTTTCTTTACAGTATCTTTTATTTTTGTTGTAGTTTGTTTTGCCACTTTCTCTTTGGCTCTTGATTTAAGTTTAAGTATCACCGCAGAAAGTTTTGGAATCTTTACTTCTATGTAATAATCTTTTCCGTGCACCTTTTTACTATTCTTGTCTAGTTCTTTTTCTGTATCATTTTCTATTTGCTTTGCATCTTTATTATCGTCTTCATCTTCTTCAACAGCGATGCTCTCAATTACTTTGTCATTTAAGCAAGTTCCAGTGCCACCCCACTTCAATTCATTTGAATTAACTATCTCTTCGTATTTTCCTGCAACATTTACTCCAAGTTTAAAATTCTCTATCTCATCTTTTCCAAAATTGAGTATCACTATACATCTATCATCTGGGTCAAGTGCGATTCTTTCATATATGAATATATGCTGCTTTGCATTTCCTGCATCTATCCAGTTAAAGCCCTCCCATACAACTTGGTCTTTCTCATAAAATGACTTCTCTTTTAGATACAGGTGGTTCATCATCTTCACAAACTCGTGATGTTTCTTATGTTTATCAATGTCAAGCAAGAACCATTCAAGACCTTCATAATATCTCCACTCGATAAACTCAGGCAATTCATTTCCCATGAAGTTAAGTGCTGCTCCTGTTCTCGTAAGTTGATATACAAGTAAAGTCTTTATTTGTGCAAACTTCTCATCATAGTCACCCGGCATCTTATTGATTATAGAAGCTTTTCCGTGAACTACTTCATCATGACTTAAAGACAGCACATAATTCTCTGCCTCTGCATAGGACATAGAAAATGTGAGCATATTATGATTTTGTTCTCTATAAGGGAAATCAGACTTAAGATAATTCAAAGTGTCGTGCATCCAACCCATATCCCATTTATAATGGAATCCGAGTCCACCAATCTCTGCTGGCTTAGTGACATTTGGCCATGCAGTAGATTCTTCTGCTATAGTTATGACACCTTTATATTTTTCGCCGATTATTTTATTTAGATTTTGGATAAATGCGATTGCTTCAAGATTTCCTTCATCGCCATACTTATTGAATACTCTTTCGCTTGGATTGTCAACGCCATAATTTAGATAGAGCATACTTGATACACCATCAAAGCGAATGCCATCTATGTGATATTTATCAAGTAAAAACATTGCAGATGAATTTAAAAATGACAAAACTTCTTTCTTATTGTAGTTAAATGTCATAGTGCCCCAGTGCTTATGCTCTTTTCCATCGTAGACTCTTCCGCCATCAAAATATCTAAGTCCGTGTTCGTCCATACAGAAATGTCCAGGCACCCAGTCAAGTATCACAGATATGTTATTCTTGTGACACTCATTTACAAAATACATAAAATCTTTTGGATTACCATAGCGGGATGTGATTGCAAAATATCCTGTCGCCTGATATCCCCAAGAGCCATCGTAAGGATGTTCGTTTAAAGGCATAACCTCTATATGAGTGTAGCCCATCTCTTTTATATAATTTACAAGTGATTCAGCAAGCTCTCTATATGTTAAAAAATCTTCTATAGGCACATCATCTGGTTTATTTCTCCAAATGCCAGTGTTGTGCTGCATAAATGAACCGAAGTGCATCTCATAAATATTTTTTGGAAGATTAAAATGTAAATCTTTATTTCTCTCTTCTATAAATTTTTTATCAGTCCATTTAAAACCTTCAAGGTCAAAAATCTTTGAAGCAGTATGTGGTCTCACCTCTGCAAAAAATGCATAAGGGTCTGCCTTGTATATATCTCTATATTCAGATGTTGTAATTAAATATTTATAAATGTCATTATCTTTAAGTCCTTCAATAAATGCTATCCAACAACCAGTATCATCAATTTTTTGCATCTCACCAACTTCAGATTTTTTCCAGTCATTAAAATCTCCGACAACAAAAACTTTAACTGCATTTGGAGCATACACCAAAAATCTGACGCCATCTTTTCCATCATGTTTTACTTTATGGGCACCAAAAATATTATAAGACTCGTAATCTTCACCATTATTAAATAGGAAAATCTGGTCTTTTGAAACGCCATATAATTCCATAAAACCTCCAAATGCATTTTTTGGATACAAAAACAAATCTGCCCGTAGACAAATCCCAATTATGTCTATTTTATCATTATAAATGGCAAAATACAAGAAAAAACCAGTCCAAAGACTGGTTATTTGTATGCATTAGTATACCATCGCGCCATTATTGTCAAAATAATGTGTAAGACCATCTATAACAAAGCTTCCAACTGCCATACTGCCATCAGATTGCAGATAATATGTTGTTCCATTTATCGTATAAAGCCCCACAGCCATTATACCTGCCATATCAACATAATACCATTTATTTTTATATTGCACCCAGACATTGGTTGCAGGTGTTCCGTTATTATAGATAAAAAACCATACACCATATGCTTCAACAAATTTTCCAATTGGATTTTCTCCGTTTGGCTGTTGGTTCAAAATCTGTGGTGTAGGAACTGTTATATTCTGTTTATTCGCTACAGCTATACTTGCGCCTACATTATTATTTACAACCTGTTGATTGCTACCTGGCATTATGACATTTGACTTTCCACTACCTGGCATTATGATGTTTGAACTATTTTGTGACTGCCAAGTTTGGACAGGATTGTTGACAGGTGGTCCAGGATTTCTTGCATACGATACATCGTTATTAAATCTATCGTCATAATAATAATCATTGTACCGACTATCATAATATCTGTCATCATAATATCTATCATCGTAGTACCTATCATAGTATCGCCCTTCCATGTAAATGGTATCAGACGAAGTCCAATTTCCCCATCCAGTATGTCTATTGTAAGGTCTCACTTCAAAATAGTAATCTCCACTTCCTCTATGTATGTACTGACTAAGATTTATTTCTTCTCTACTCGTCTCAAGCATAGTAACCCTATGTCCATTTCTATAAAGTATTACCTCAAATCTTGTAGCATAACCATACGAATCCCATCTTGCTATATGACCTTCCCAAAATGCATTATCAACTTCTGGATAATCGTCATCATAGTATCCATATGTAAATGATGCTGCGGTAAAAAATAAACTTAGAGATAGAAGTAAAAGTACTATTCTTTTATTCAATTTTGTTAAAATCATTTTCATTTCAGTCATTCAACCTCTCTATCAAAATCTTATTTAGAAAAATTCTTCTTCTATGTCAAGACAAAGTGCGTGATAAATTGATATGTGTTCTTCCTGTATGAGATAAGTTTCATCAAGTGGCACTATCACATTTACATCTGCTATATCTTTGAGTTTGCCTCCACCTTTTCCTGAAAGCACAATCACCTTCACTCCTTTTGCTTTTGCAACAAGAGCGGCATTGACTACATTTTTAGAGTTTCCTGATGTTGATATAGCAATTAAGACATCTCCATGTTTTCCAAATCCTAAAACTCCATTTGCAAATACATAGTCTGCATTTTTATCATTTGCATACGCTGTGTTTAGACCAACTAAGCTTGTCAAATCTATGGTAGGAAGTCCTTGTTCAAGACTCATCACCATATCATTGAATTTATCATTTATAGAAAAATTATTATTCTTATCGTAAAAATTTTCAATGGTAGTCTTAAGCTCTTTTGCCAATTTTTCATCTATAGGTCTCTTTTTCTTAAAGCCTTTCATAAGTTCACCTGTGATGTGAGAAGAATCTGCAGCACTTCCTCCATTGCCACAAATCATAACTTTATTTCCAGCTTTAAAGCAATCTCTTAAAACTTCAAATGCTCTCACAATATCGTACTTAATTGGTTCAAGACATTCTTTTCTTTTGCACAACTCATCAATATACATCATAGTCTCTCCTTTATAAACTTATTTATATCATCATATATCTCAAACTTTTTTGGCAACTCTTTTTGTTTATCTTTTTTGTGATTATATTCTACAAAACCTTCTCCACTCATCACAAATATAGGATTTACTCCATACCTTTCTCCAGCAAGTACATCAAGCCATTTATCGCCTATCATATACGAATTTTCTTTATCAACTATGGCTGCATCGACATCTCTTCTGTAAATTTTATTTCTATCATATTCATATGATGTCTTATTGGCTATTAGATTTTCATCTATGTATTGCAACTTTCCATTTTTTAAATCATTTTCACATTGGTTGAACATACCAATTTCTGGTTTCCTACAGTCACAGTGAAAAATCAAATCTCGCTTTGCATTTTCTGCTATCACACCCTTATTATTTTTTCCACTTGTGTGATGTGGACAATAATAAAATCCATCTATGAGACCACCGAGTTTTTCTTGTAAAAGTTTATTGCTATAATGTGTGTCGCATTCGTCAAATCTACCTTTGGCAATTCCTGCCTGATTTGAAATTACCACAAGCATATATCCTTTTTCTTTTGCAAGCTTTAAACTATCCTTAACGCCTTCAAGTGGTCTTGTCTTTTCAATTACTTCCTTGTAAGAAAACTTCTCACTTCCAAAAGCACCATCGTCATAACAAATGGTTCCATCTCTATCTAAAAATAAAATTTTTTGTTTCTTCAATTCCATGTTTATATAAGATTACTTTTTACTAATGCACTTCTAATTTTTGTTCCCGCAAATAATGCTACTATCATCTTCACTATATCGCCAGGAATAAATGGTAAAACTCCTGCCGAAAGTGCAGCCACAAGAGTGAGTCCCGCCTGCCTCATGAGCCATAATGTGCCAAACACATACAGCACAATCGTACCAAGCACCATGCCTAGTAGCGGGCGAGCTTTGCGAGCCCTCTCTACGAACGCTCCTTCTATAAATGCTAAAAAAATGTATCCTATAATATATCCCCCCGTCGGTCCAAGCACCTTACCAGCTCCACCTGTAAATCCAGTAAACACAGGTGCGCCAGCAAATCCAAGTAGCACATATACTAAAACACTGATTGTGCCATCTTCCCAACCAAGTATTATAACTGTTAAGTATATGGCAAATGTCGCAAGTGAAATTGGCACAGGGCTCACCGGAATTGCAATTGCAAATGGCGAGATGACACAAATGACGGCGGTCATAAGTGCTATTGAAACTATTCTATTTATTCTCATCTTTCTTCTTCTCGCTTCTCTTTATACTCTTTCAAACTATCTGGTGTTCCGATATCGACAAATGATGCCTTACTTACTTCGCCACCTATAAGTTTTCCTTCGCTTAACCACTTTGGAATCAAATCTTTTTCAAGTGATGATTTGACGCCATGAGGAATTGTTTCAATTAAGGATTTCTTTATAATATAAATTCCACCATTTATAAATAAATCTTTGTCTTCATCTTCCTTGGCATCCACTTTCTCATCAAATGAAACTATAACTCCATGCTCTTTATCTCCACCAGTCTTTGTACCACTATAGTCAATTTTTATTGTGCCATATCTACTTTTATCATTTACTTCTTTACAAGCTATACTCATATCAGCGTTGAGTTTTAAAAAGTTTTCTTCAAGCTTAAATAAATTTGCTTCAAACAAAGTATCACCATTTAACACAAGAGCATAGTCGTACTTCATCTTATCAAGACAGTTTCTTATAGCACCACCTGTCCCAAGTGCTATCTTCTCTTCAGCATAGTGAACTTCCACTCCAAAGAAATATTTTTCGCCAAAGTAATTTCTCACTTCATGACTCTTATATCCAGTTGCAAATATCACATTTGTAATTTTGTAACTCTTCAAATATTTAATTACATTTACAAGGAATGGCTCATTGTTGACCTCTGTCATAGTCTTTTGTTTCTCTCCGATTACTGACCTAAGTCTCGTTCCTTGTCCACCACAGAGTATTATCGCCTGCATTATACAAAATCATCCTTTATTATATTCCATGCTGCATCCATGGTAAATCTATTATTGATTACTTTTTGCGTTTCAATAGATAGATTTTTCAACTCATCTATATTGTCATATAGCTTTATTACTTCATTTGCAAATCCGAGAGCGTCGTCCTCTATCTTCATGAAATATGGTGCATCAACTATACCTTCCGCACCACAATTTGTAGTGACTATTGCCGCACCATTTGCCATAGCTTCTATAATTTTTCCTTTTATACCTGCACCATATCTAAGTGGTGCTACAACTATTCTTGTATCATTATAAAGTTTTAAAAGTTCTTCGTCAGAGACAAAACCTTTTAAAATATATCCGCCTTCCTCACATATTTTCTTAATCTCATCAGTAGGATTTGAACCAACTACTACAAGATTGATGTTGCTATTTCTTGCTTTTATTCTTGGCATTATGCTTTCGTGGAGCCACCTAATAGCATCTTTATTTGGATCATGGTTGAAGCCGCCAACAAACAATATATTTTTAGTATTTGCAAAATCTCTATGCACTATAGGTTTTTCGTCAAACATATATGCATTTATTGCTTTAACTCTTAAAGTGTCATCCACTTTTTTAATTTCTTCTATTTCCTTATATGATGGATAGTAACTTATGTCTGACTTATAGAGAAGTGAATATTCAAGATTTCTATAATATTTAAACTCATAGAGTGCAGACTCATCACCCATCAAATCATATTCTCTTTGAAGTCTCATATAGTGAAGGTCGTGTCCATAGTAAATTATTTTCGTATACATATTTTGTCTTATAAAATCTATATACTTTATCGCTATATGTGGACGATTTAAAAATACAAAATCAAAACTTCTCTTATTATCCTTTAAATATCCCCAGAGATTTGCTTGAACGTTATTTCCATATATGACTTCTATACCAGCTTGCTCAAGCATATCGCCATATGGCGAATTGAGCATAAAGTTGTCGCCAAGGAATTTGACAGAGTATCCCATCTTTTTAAACATCATCATATAAGAATAAACTGTCTTAGAACCTGCATCCTTATCCCATGTTGGCACATAATGGTCTATGAAAAGAATTGTCTTCTTTCCTATTGCTCTCTCTCTTGCTCTAAAGAAGTCTAAGTTTTCAGTGTGAGGGAATTGCTTTACAAGTTCATCCTTCCATTTCTCTTTTAATTTTTCTTTATTTATAACTTGATATGACTTGATACTTCCTTCTTTATTCGCATCTGTTCCATTGCTTATGCCTTCAAAATGTGTTATGACTGAAAGTGGTTGATATACAACCTTATATCCATACTTTCTAACTTCAAATGCGAGATCTGAATCTTCACAGTATGCCGGTGTATATCTTTCATCAAAGCCACCAATTATATTCCAAAGATTTTTTCTAATCATAATTGCAGCACCAGATATATAGTCAACTTCTTTTACATAATTATATTTGAAATCATCTGGATCATCGCCTCTTCCATAGTTAGCACCTTCACCATCGCTCCATATTATGCCACCGGCTTCTTGAAGTGTGCCATCAGCAAATACAAGTTTTGAACCAGTCATACCGATAGAAGAATTATTATCAAGCAAATTTACAAGTGATGAAAGGTATCCTGGTTTAACTTCCGTATCATTATTTAAGAAATAAATATACTCACCTTGAGCAAGTTTTGCCGCAGCATTGCAATTCTTTAGGAAGCCTAAGTTCTCAGTATTTCTATTTACAATGACATTTTCAACATACTTGCTTATATTTCTTGTAGTATCAGTTGAGACGTCATCAGCAATTATAACTTCATATGGCGTCTCTTCAGGATTTGTATTCATCATTATAGAGTAAAGACATTTATATGTATATCTTATCTGATTGTAGCAAGGGATTATTATAGAAACTTTTGGAATGTCACATTTTGGAAGAGCAACTTTGCCACACTCAAAATATGCATCGCCAATCATAAAGTCGCCAATAATTCTATTTCTTCCCGCTTTGGTGAAATAAGTTTTAAGCATCTTAAATGGATGTCTTATAGTTCTATAGATGTATTTGCAAATCTTACTTCTTACAGTTTCAGGTGGCAGTAATTTCTTCACAAGACTTTTGATTTTTCTTGATATTTTATAAATTATGCCTTCTCGTTTAAATAGTATTGTATTTTGCTCCGTAAGTGCACCTACCTGGTCTTGCAAATTGTTGATTAAATTTTCAAGATTATTTACGTGGACATTTGTAAGCCTTATTATTTCATTTTGTTTATTCGCTTGATAATCTATAGCATTGTTTTCACCTGTGATTCTATCAAGTTGTTCTCTAACTCTGTCAAGTTCTGCTTTTATATAATATAATTTTGCAAATCCAGGATTTAATTCTTCATACTTTGTAACATCGAGATTATTAATATTTTCATGAACTTTTGATTGGAATTCATTTTCAGCATTCTCATACCTTTCTGCATCCATATAGCCTATACCGAAGTCACGAACCAAATCCTTAAATGTGCTATAAGTTAAATTTTGTCTGCACGATTTCCAAAAATACTTAAGTATTCTATATCTCAAAAAGTCTACTTCTGTCGTGTCCTTTGAAATCCATTCACTGTCTATTACATACAATTTGTTATCAGCAACTATTACATTTTGGAAAGTACAATCAAGATTATAGTTTTGTATTATTCCATTGAATTTGCCGATAATCTTGTACATATATTCAGCAATAACTTCTTTTTCTTTTTCACCATTTTTTATTCGATTAAGTATGACATCTGTAAGCATCTCTCCATCTATAAATGGATATACTACATAAGACTTGTCATCATTCGTTTCATTTTCACTAACATACTTTGTAGGCTTAAGAACCTCTATATTATGATTCTTAATGACATCGACATTTTCAACCATGTCTTTAACTTGTCTATTTGCTTCAATATATACTGCTTTCTTTACAACAATTTTTTTGCCTGCAGTATCTTCAAGTATACTAGTCCTAAGTGCAAACCTCTTTGCACGATTTAAATTATATTTTACATAAATTGTTTCAAATTCATTTTCATTCGTTGTAACTTTCTTTGCATCAAAAATCAAAATGTAAGAACTACAATAATAACTAAACTTTCCAATAGACACTAGATTACGGGTCATCACACTTTCGTCTTCAAGTTTTGGAAGATATTTATCGCTGTATATTCTTAGAGGAAACTTATACTCTGGCATAGGATAGTAAATGTTCATATTTGAATAGGCATACTTTTCTTTAGAACGATTCTTAAACGACTCAATTTCAGAATATGAAAAAGGCAGCGTCTCCTCATCAATTTTTGAACCAGCAATCACATTAAAGCTATTTTTATTATCAAATGCGATAAGTATAGACCCTGCATCATCAGTATAAGTTTGTGAAAGAAAATCTATTACGTCACTTAAGTTATTACCTGTGAGTGTTGCTATTTTTTTTGTCATAGATGGTATGATAACATAATCAAACACTATGCCACTTAGTTTTCCACCAAGACCTCTTATATCATCATCAATTAACTCTTTATATATGCTTACATTTTGTGGAAGGCTTAGATAACTTACAACCTTTTCCATCTCACTTGTTTCAAGAACTATAGATAAGTGCTTTACCCTCTTTGCCAATGGGAAAATAAAGTTATCATCCACATCTCCGATAACCAAAACTTTGCTATCTTTCTCATTGCCAGTAGATTTTGACTTAAAATCATACCAATCAAAAAGATTAACAGCATATTTCTGCTGCAAATTTTTTAGTTCTTGATTCATAACATTTAATTATACTATGATTTCCCCATTTTTACAACACATATCGTAGGGGCGAACGCATAATCGTAGGGGCGAATGCTTGCAGAGCCCGCAAAAAAAGAGAAGACATCGTCTTCTCTTATATATTACTTTTTAAAAATTATTCTTTGTTCTGCAACAAAATCTTCAAAATCTCTAAGCGATTTAATATTCCCAAACAGATGTTTCATAAGTTCATCATCCGCCTCTGTTTGGTCAGGCACCATCACCACGTTGCAGCCTGCACTACTTGCGCTCATCACACCATTAGGCGAATCTTCAACTGCAATCGTCTCATCTGGTTTTACATTCAATTTTTCACAAGCTGTAAGATAGACATCAGGAGCGGGTTTTCCATGTGGTACGTTTTTTGCACTTATTATATCATCAAAATATTTTTCTATATTTGCTTCCTTTATATAAGTCTTAGTTCTATCAGCTGCAGTCGCTGTGACAATTGCAATTGTCACATTTTTAGTTTTTAAAAACTTAAGACAATCTTCAACACCATCTTTTAACTCTAATCCATTTGCCTTGACGCTTTCGTCAACTAAACTTCTCGCATATTTTTTTATCTCAGTCAAATCTGCCTTATTCACAGATATTTTTTCCACATATTCTTCAACAAACGGATATCCGAGCGACCTCATACCAAGCGCTTGTTTGTCAGTTATTGTATAACCAAATTTAGCAAATGCTTTAGGCCAATACAAGCGATAATACTTTTCAGTATCTATGATAGTGCCATCTAAGTCGAACATAACTGCCTTTATAATTTTATTATCCAAAGACATAAACTATCCTTTCTCTAATGACCTTTGTATAACAAATGCATAGAATTCATTTACAATTCAACTCTTAAATATTCAATATTCTTTCCCTCAATAGATTTAACAATCATATAATCAGATTTGATAACGCTTAGTTTGCCATTTTCATTCTTCAATTTAACCAATATTGTTTCATCTTTTGTATTTAGCACTACTACATACTTGTTATCATTCATAGTTACAACTTCATATTCGCCACTTTGCGGATTAGAATCTTTTTCGAAACATTTATAAACAGTGTAAGTAAAAGAACCAACTAAATATATAAAATATACGGCTATCGTGAATGCAGAATATAATATCAAAATAGTCTCAATCATGTTGTAGTTTTCTTTAGCGAGCGGGAAATAAGCCAGGTTAATTGCTACGGCAAGCATAATCGCCACTGTTACTATTATTGTAACATGCCATACATATCTCATTGTATACTCTTTTGCAAGCGGAGTGAATATAACAAAGTTATAACCAAAAACAAAAATAGCACAGAGAATTGCACAAATTACATCAGAAACTTTAAAATAATTAACAGCAAAAATATATTGCGCCACTATAAACACTAATAATAATGCTATTTGCAATAACTTCTCAACCAAATTTTTGTTGAAGCTGACATCAAACCTATGATATGGTACTCCAAATTTTTCTTGATAGTTCAATGAATATTTGAAAGCATACACACTTCTAATAGTAAATACAATTAATGCAAATGCACCAAGAATATATGGGGCAATTTTATCCATCTCCATTAATTCTTTGTAAATTGATTCTATAATACTATTAATGTCCATAGTATTTTCTCCTCTAAAATATATACAATTTATTATACTAAATATTATGTAATATTGCAAAAAGGGACGACAGAATGTCGTCCCTTATAATTATATAATGTACGGGCGAGTTTTATGAGCCCTCACAACTGTTATTGCACTGGAGTTGCGTAGAGATTTCCAAGTGCTTTTAAATAAGTATATCTTGCCTTTGCCTCATTTTGGTTCTTCTCAAAGAGTCTAAGTGCCTTCTCTTTATCTTTAAGCGCAAGTGATGAGTAACGAACTTCGCCATCTAAGAACTCTTGATATTTATCAAAGTTTGGTTCTGGACTATCAAGGCAGAACTTCTTCTCTTCACCAGTTGCATTTGGACGGAATCTAAAGTTATTCCAATATCCACACTCAACTGCGAGTTTTTCTTCTACCTCAGCCTTGCCCATACCTTTTTTAATTCCGTGATTTATACATGGTGCATATGCTATGATGAGTGATGGTCCATTGTAATTTTCAGCTTCCTTTATTGCCTTAACAGCTTGATTTCTATCAGCACCCATACAAATCTGTGCTACATATACATAACCATATGACATAGCAATTGATGCGATGTCTTTCTTCTTAACTTCTTTTCCGCCTGCTGCAAATTGTGCTACTGCACCAGTTGGAGTTGCCTTTGATGACTGTCCACCTGTATTTGAGTAAACCTCTGTGTCAAATATCATTATATTTACATCTTCATTTGATGCGAGCACGTGGTCTACACCACCAAATCCTATATCGTATCCCCAACCATCTCCGCCGAAGATCCATTGACTCTTCTTAGCGAGATAATCTTTCTTTGCTACCATTTCTTTTGCAAGAGCATTTGATGATTTCTCAAGAAGTGGGATCAACTTATCTGTTGCCTTTCCATTTTCTTTTGAAGCGTCTTTTGTTTCTAAATATTCTTTAAGTGCATCTTTAAGTGCTCCACTTGATTCAAGCATGAGTTCTTCTGCTTTTTTAAGTAATGCGCCACGAATTGCTTTTTGTGCAAGGAACATTCCATAACCAAACTCAGCATTATCTTCAAAGAGTGAATTGTTCCAAGCTGGTCCTCTTCCCTTACTATCCTTTGTATAAGGAGTTGACGGAGATGAGTTGCCCCAGATTGATGAGCAGCCTGTAGCATTTGCTATATACATTCTATCACCAAAGAGTTGAGTTACAAGTTTTGCATAAGGTGTTTCACCACAACCTGCGCATGCACCTGAGAACTCAAGATATGGTTTCTTAAATTGTGATCCCTTTACTGTATGCTCTCCATAGTGCTCTATTACATCTTCTTTTTGATCAAAGTTTGCTGCATAGTCAAAATACTTTTGCTCATCCATTGCTTGCTCAAGGTCTTTCATGATGAGTGCTTTCTCGCCTCTCATACCAGGACAAGTATCAGCGCAAACTCCACAACCAGTACAATCCATAACACTTGTAACAATAGTGAACTTGTATCCTTCCATACCATTCAAGTCTTTTATATTCATTCCCTTTGGTATGTCTTTAGCTTCTTTTGCATTTAAAGCAACTGGACGAATAGCTGCGTGAGGACATACAAGTGAACAGAAATTACACTCAATACAATTATCTTTATGCCAAGTAGGAACTTTAACTGCTATGCCTCTCTTTTCATATGCAGATGTTCCTGATGGAGTATTTCCATATACATAATCTTTAAATGCTGATACAGGAAGATTGTCTCCATTCTTATTGTTGACGTGCTTTTGAATTAAGTCTACAAACTTAACTACATCTTTTGGTCCCTTTGAACTGCTTGCCTTTGTCTCTTTCACTTTGATAGTCTTCCAAGAAGCAGGAACCTCTACTTTTACCATACCTGTAGCACCTGCATCTATTGCATCGCAATTCTTTTTAACTACATCTTCACCCTTTCTTCCATAAGTTGCTTTTGCAGCTGCCTTCATGTATTCGATTGCTTTCTTCTCAGGAATTATATTTGCAAGTTTGAAGAATGCAGATTGAAGTATAGTATTGATACGAGTTGGACCCATGCCTGTCTCTATACCTATCTTTACACCATCTATTGTGTAAAAATTAATTTTATGAGTTGCAATATATTTCTTTACATGGTCTGGAAGATTTTTTTCAAGTGCCTTTGCATCCCAGTCACAGTTTAAGAGGAATGTGCCTCCATCAACCAAATCTTCTACCATATTATAATGCTCAAGATATGATGACTTGTGGCAAGCAACAAAGTTTGCTTTTGAAATTAAGTAAGTTGACTTAATTGGTTTCTTCCCAAATCTAAGGTGTGATGTAGTTACACCACCTGATTTCTTAGAGTCATAGTCAAAATATGCTTGTACATACATGTCAGTATTATCACCGATAATCTTGATTGAGTTCTTATTTGCGCCAACAGTTCCATCACTGCCAAGACCCCAGAACTTACAGCAAGTAGTTCCTTCTGGAGTTGAATTAAATGCTGCTCCCTCTTTAAGAGAAAGTTTTGTCACATCGTCTTTTATTCCTATAGTAAAACCATTTAATGTCTTATTTGCATATACTGCTGCAACCTGCTCTGGTGTAGTATTCTTTGATCCAAGACCATATCTACCACCAAGTATCTTGCATTTCTCAAACTTAGTTCCTTTAAGAGCAGCTACAACATCTAAGTAAAGTGGCTCGCCGAATGCACCTGGTTCCTTAGTTCTATCAAGAACTGAGATTGTCTTAACTGTTGATGGAAGAGCTTTTAATAAATGTTCTTTTGAAAATGGTCTATAGAGATGAACTTCTACAAGACCAATCTTTGCTTTCTTCTTTTTATTCATGTAATCAATATACTCTTCTATAGTTTGACAAACTGATCCCATAGCAATGATCACATGGTTTGCTGATTTATCACCATAGTAACTGAAGAGTTTATAGTTAGTTCCTATCATATTGTTTATGGCATTCATATACTCTTCTACTATCTTTGGCATGTTATTATAATTAGTATTACTTGCTTCTCTTGCTTGGAAGAATATATCTGGATTTTGTGCAGAACCTCTTTGATTTGGATGATTTGGATTCATCGCATTATCTCTAAAATCTTTAAGCGCCTTGTTGTCAAGAAGTCCTTTTAAATCTTTATAATCCCAAATTGAAACTTTTTGAATCTCGTGTGATGTTCTAAATCCATCAAAGAAATTTATAAATGGAAGTTTTCCTTTGATAGCAGAAAGATGTGCTACTGGTGTTAGATCCATTACTTCTTGAACCGAACCTGATGCAAGCATACACACACCAGTTTGACGACATGCATATACATCACTATGGTCTCCAAAAATTGAAAGTGCATGTGTTGCGAGTGCTCTTGCCGATACATTAAACACTCCTGGAAGACCTTCACCAGCAATTTTATAAAGGTTTGGTATCATAAGAAGTAAACCTTGTGATGCTGTATAAGTTGTTGTGAGAGCTCCTGCTGCAAGTGAACCATGAACTGCGCCAGCGGCACCAGCTTCAGATTGCATTTCCTTAACTTGCACTGTCTCTCCAAAAATATTTTTTCTACCCTCAGTTGCCCACTCATCAGTGTGTTCTGCCATAACTGATGAAGGTGTGATAGGATAAATGGCTGCTACTTCAGTATAAGCATACGATGCATGAGCAGCTGCCTCATTTCCATCCATAGTTTTCATTTTTCTTTTAACTAATTTCTTTGCCATAAACTTGCCCTCTCTATTCTTTATTATTTTATATATTTACAAATTCCGTCTATACATTTTATCACATTTATATAGGCTTTTCAACGATATAAAATATGTGTTTTTATTAAGTTTTGTGAGTTGTTTTCCACTTTAAGATATACAATCATTTAAATTATTTACATTAATAGTATCACCATGCAAATTTAATAAAACTTCTTTATATATATCTTTAATATCATTACTATTTAGTTCTTCAAAATTTGGTTTTGGGTAGACAACCGACCTCAATTCCACTTTACCTTTTCCAACCGGGAGCGAATACTTTATATCATATAATTTTCCTCCGCATTTTTTTATAAGTTTTTCAACATAAGGCTCTATTATGCAAGGCACCTCAGAAAATATTCCGTATTCTGCTATCCTATTTCCATTCTTTAATAATTCATTTAAAAACAGAGTCCCATATCCTTGTTGCCTAAAAAATGGCAGTATTGCAAAATAATCTAGATATAAAAATTTTTTATCTTTAGAGCGATAAACAAATGCATATCCCACAAGCACATTATAATTATTCTTTGCTAATACCAATTCGTAGCCACTCTCACTTATCCTTTTTTCAAATACACTTTTCGGTATTATAAAAGAACTATCAAAATGCTCGTCTAAAAAATCATACACATAGTCTAAATCAACCTTACTTCCTTTGATCACATGAATATTAGAGTTTTTTTCAAAATCAGGCACAGAATCAATATATGATGCAATTACATCTTTAGTGTGTGGATAATCACTATGTATAGTTGTCTCAGCCTGTATAATAAGTTCCTTTAGTGTTTCTTTTGATACTTTTTCAACATTTGGTTTTGGAATAAACATAAGGTCTAAAGGATATTTTGTACCCTGATCCACTGGCACTGGAAGATAATAATCAAAGTTTAATTTATGTGCACCATTGCTCATATAAAATTTCAATCTTTTGCTTTTAGTGCCAGTTCCACCATCATCTGGTTTCTCTATTTCAAACAAAATACCGATAGGATTTTCCCCTTTTACAACATTCTCTTGTAATAAATGCAGGAATTGGCTACCAAATCCACAATTTTGAAAATCTGAACTAATTTGAATATAATCTAAGAAAAAAGCATTGCAATCGTTATCAAGATATCCTAATGCATAACCAACAAAAGTGTTATCACCAGCAATTCTATTTTTGAGTCTAGCTAAATATGCCTTATACTTTCCATGAACTAGAAGCGAAATCATTTGTTTTCTATTCTTAACTTCTTCAGGCGGAAATTCCTTAAGCATCATATCATATACGGTTTTAAATTCAGCAAGATTACATTCATTAATTTCTAATTGATTAACTATGTTGAACACAAAGTCTTGAAAGCTTGCTTCAAACAAATAATTGTTTAATCTGAACCAATGATAATGCAATTTATTCTCTTGAATTATTGCAGGGAGAAAAATTTCATAAAGCCTACGATGCTTTTCTTTTTTGTCGTGTGAAAAATCAAATATAGTCTCTAAAAAGTTCCAAACAATATAGGCATATGTGTTATATTTCAAATAAAACTCTCTGTCCGTTTCTTTATAACTATCATATTTACAACACATCTTTGGGTCCCGTAAAGCAGGATTTTTCATTCCTTCTTTTAATATATCTTTATACTGTTCATCAATTGCTAAATAATCATCTTTCCCTCTATCACTAAGTGATAATATTACTGAAAAAACAACTGACAAAACAGCTATTATAGCAGATATTAATGCAATTATTGTTTCAATATTATTCATAAAAACCTCCAAAAACATCTCATAAATGCACAATTTATTTTCGCACAAATAAGCAACTTACTTATATCTAAATTACAATCTTGCTAAACACTTCCCCCGCCTTACAGTGAACCACATAGTCAATCCTATCTTCATTTGGCACTTCGGAGAGATTTATTAGAATCATTTTATTACCTCTATAATAGTTTATAAATGATGCTGCAGGCTGCACCACAAGAGTAGTTCCTGAAATTATAAGGACATCAGCCTTACTAATTGCATCTATACTTTTCGCTATAGTATTTTGGTCAAGTCCTTCTTCATATAAAACTACATCAGGCTTTATTATACCACCGCAACTACAATGTGGCACTCCATCGGCTTTTAAAATATCTTCTACATTATAACTCTTTCCACATTCCATGCAATGATTTTTAAATGAAGTTCCGTGCAACTCATAGATATTTTTATTTCCAGCCCTATGATGTAAATCATCAATGTTTTGAGTAACTATCGCTTTTAGTTTACCATCTTTCTCAAGTTTTGCAAGAGCAATATGCACAGCATTTGGTCTTGCCTTAAGCATTGGCTCGAGGCATTTGTCTTTATAGAAGCGGTAAAACTCTGCAGGATTTTCCATGAAAAAAGTATGACTTAAGATTACTTCTGGTGGGAACTTGTACTTCTGATTATAAAGTCCATCTACTGAACGAAAATCAGGAATGCCCGACTCAGTAGAGACTCCCGCCCCACCAAAAAATACTATGTTTTCTGACTCTTTAATTATTTTTACAACTTCATCAATGTTTGAAATCATAATTAATCCTTAATAATCTATCTCTTTATTGTTTTGCTCTTCTAGTTCTCCTCTTAAGTTTTAAATCTTGAAGTGTCCGCCCCAGTTCATCATCTTTAGCAACTAAAAGCAAATCCTTGTCCATACCATTTAAAGCATGAAGAACTGCTGCATATATACCCATAGCAACATTTGGCGATCCTTTCTCAACTTGCCACAATGTAGCTCTACTTATTCCAGCCCTTTCAGACACAAGCTTAATAGACAAGCCTCTACGAAGTCTTGCAAATTGAAGTTGCTCGCCCAAAATACTAAGAATTTTCATAGTGTCTGGCATTATTACCACTGATTTTTTGCCCATTTTGCTACCTTTTTACTCTTTTAAATATATTTGTCTATAATATTAAACTATTTTATAATTATTGTCAATAATTATAAACTATAAATATTGATTCAAGCAATAAAAAAGCCTAAAAATCACCACATTTAAATTAAAATGCCGATTTTTTAGACCATCTTTTTTTTAGAAATGCCGATTTTTGGACTATCATTAATAAATGTGATGCCTAAGCACCACATCATTAGCTATCCCTTTCCTACATTCCGGCATTAAGTTATCCCTAACCGATATATACTTACTCAGTATAATCAAATGTCACATCATCAACATTACCATCTTTATCAAGTGTATATTTAAAATGATGTGTGGTCCAGTATGTTGGCTCAGTGTTTTTAAAATTGCCATATACTTCCACTGCCACACTATTGTCTTCATAATTAAGCATGCAATTCACTGTACTATCATCACTTACATTCAAATTAAAATAATTAAATAAGTTTGTATTGAACCTTTTTTTAAATGTTTCAGTAACTGGGCAATCATCAAAGTCTATACGATTTTTATCAAACAATGATTTAAACAAATACTTATATCCATCGAATTCCATTTGATTTATAACTGCTTCCCCTGTTGCATTATCATCATAAATACTAAATGCTATAGAATCATTATCTATAAAATTCACTAGCTTGTATGGATTTATGTATTTTTTTAAATAATTTAAGTAGTCATATTTTTCTTTGCCCAGATCATAACTAGTAATTTTTTTATCCACACTATACCTTATTGCATTTTTCTTACATATTAAAATCAGCAATGCCAAAAACAATACAACAAATATGATTACTCTAATATTTTTATTTTTCATTAGAATTTCCTCCCGTAAATCTAATAATAGTTGTAACTGGCATATTCTTATCTTCAGGATGCGAGCTTACCAAGCCTCTTTTTTCTCTCTTGTATTCTTTAATAATCAAAAAATCTTTGTGCACCCTTCCCCATGAAATGGTTTTATTTTTTGTTATAAAGAATTCCACATGCCCTTCTCTGCATAATAAATCTCCAGTTTTAGGCTCAAATTTAGACAATGAAATGTTTTGGGCATTAGACGCTATTTTATCGTATGGTATTATTTCAAACTTCTTATCTTTTAGTATTTTTTTCGTAAAACTATTTAAATCCAAATACATTGTTGAACTCGTCCCCCAAAGATCTATATCATATGCCGTCCTATTCTCTTGTTTCTCATCCTTTAGTATTTCTTTATTTATGTAATGATAATAAACTGCAGCTGCAAACTTTGAGCTATCATCAATCACACAATAATTCTTCCACTCTTTGTCTATCTCTTCACCTTCAGCATTTTTCAATGTTTCCATTCCAGACTTACTATAAATGTTATCTCCCTTGCCATATCCAGCATCTTTAAATAAATCACATCTATAGATTGCCATGTCTGTTGGTATGCCCTTATCATAAACCGCTGGTAAAATTCGCTTATTATTTTTCAGTTCATATTTACTGTAGTACTCTCTGTCAAGATAATTTCTCCACTTTGTATATGCCGAATCACTTGCTGCGGTTTTTGCTATGTTTTCAATTTCTATAATATTTTTCTGACCGCCTAATTGTGTGTAAACATTGTTCACATACCAATTGCTTACTTCAAATAAACAAATTAAGAACTTCTGAGTTTCTGTATCAAGTTGACCAAATTCATATAGTCGCATATAATTTATAATTAAATTAACTTCACTATTGGATAAGTCGTCTTCATCATCATATGCAAACTTATTAACTCTTTTCACATAATTATCTAAATTAAGTTTTAACCCTGCTCTGCAATTTAAGCAAATATCGTAATTTTCATTTTCCAATATTGTTTCTATATTTTCGTTTGACTTAAGTTGATATTTCTCACTTACTCTATTGATTCCATCACTATAAGTATGTACTTTCCCAGTCCTAGTATTTATTATATATTTATACTCTTCGTTATTATTACTGACATTTATAAGAGAATCATCTTTTGCTACTTCGTTTATTATAACTTTACTTCTTTTCTCTTTAGTGCAAGAAAAGCAAGTTGTTATCACCAAAATAGAAAAGATTAATTTTTTACATAAAATTTTATTCAGCATATTATTATACACTTAATTGCTTTTACAACTTCATCTATATTTGATAATATAACTTTCCGTTTATAATAAAGAATAGAATAATATTTTAAATCGTTCAATATTTTTCATTTGCAATTCCTTAGCAATTATTACCCTTCAATTTGGATTTTTATACTCTATATTTTACTTACAGAAATCTATACATTCTTTACTTGGCATTCTAAAGGTAAAGCATGTATTATTCTTATAATTTGATATTGCAAAATCTCCTTTATTAATTATATCAGTTCCAATTAGTAAATCCAAATTCTGTGCTCCTATTTTAGAACTACACATTTTAACTTGTTTTATTTTCATATTATTAGGTAAAACAATATCAACCAAATATGTATATGCAAGTCCTGCCCCCGACGGCGTATAAAATGAGACTTTTCCAGTTGGACTTAAATTGAGCAACTTTACTAATTCCTCAGATATACAACAACAATTAGCACCTGTATCCCATAGTGCTTTTACAGTCAGCGAACTCTTATTATTAATTATTGTAGTGTCAGTTGTTATTTTTTCTACTAACCCATTATATATAATTGTAAAACTATTTTTACTATTCTTAGCCATTATATTTCACCAACGAAGAAATATAAACATTATCAGCTGTCCCGTCAGCACTAAGTCTTTGCACAATAAATGTCCCTATTTTTTCCTTCTTCTGAGTCTTTAAGACACCTTCTGCATATGTTTTATACTTTCCTATAACTTTATGATTTTTTATAGCAACATAAACATCTCCATATTTGTTATATAGAGTTCCAACATTATTAGCAAACCACTTGTATTCTTTGTCAACAGTTGTCATCATACATCCACCTCGTTTTTATTCTCTTCAATTTTGATTTTTTCTCCGTTTGGCATCAGTTTAATTACACACTGCAACTCATCATCCCACTGAATAAGTGGGAAGCCCATAATTTTTAATCCTTCTCTTTCCATCTCAACAGCTTTCTGGATTCTTCTATGGATTTCTTCGTCTGTCATCGTATCAAAACTCATAAATGTCATCCTCCGTTATTATATTAACATATATATGCGTTTTTTTCAAATCTCAAAAATAAAAATAACCGCTATAATTTAAATATTCAATTTACAATAATACACCTCATTCTTTAGTGGTAATTTTTCAAGCAACTCTTTCTCGAAAATTTCTAGTTTATCATAGCGACTTTTATCAGCCTTAAGTTCTTTTATATTTATAGCCTTGTAATCATTTTTGTCAGGGCTACTCTTTTTAACTTTCTCAAAATATGTCTTGCCAAGTTCGCCATCTTTTTTCACGATATCATACTGCAAATTTTTATCATTTCCAGGTTCATGCAATAGTATAATGTTGTTTTCAATTAAATAATCCCATATCATAGCGACAACCGATTCCTCAGAAATTGGAAATGTCAATTCTTTCACAATCTCACTTATCGGTTTTTTATTTTTGAACTTTGCTATCACTTCATTTCTACATGCGAAATCTTTTACAAAGTTTGATAATGTTTTGTTAAATTGCTCTCCCATTTATTCACTCTAACCCCAGTATTTTGTAGACCTCCCGCAAGTCCCTTATATCGTAATCCACCCTCGGTCTCTCATTGTGACCTTTGCCTTTGGGGTTATACCATACAGTTTTTATTCCTGCATTCTCCCCGCCTTGAATGTCACTTGAGATGGAGTCTCCTACTATGATAACTTCAGATTTATCAGTAACTCCTATCTTGTCAAACACATAGTCAAAAAACTCCACACTTGGTTTTTCAAATCCTATCTCATCTGATAAAAATATATCATCAAAAAGTTCGTCAAATTTTGATTTCTTTAATTTGTTCCTTTGCGCTACGGTCGTGCCATTTGACACTAAGTATTGTCTCACTTTCCCTTTAAGTGACTTAACTATGTTGTAACTATCATCCAAATAAATAATAGTATCGCCAAGTGCTAACTGATATTCATCATTAAAGCGACTCGCGATACTATTATCTAAATTATATAAATTTAAAAAATCTACATATCTTTGAACTAAGCCGAATTTCTTATCTATTTCTTTTTTTTCAAATTTTCTCCAGTATGCTTTGTTGATTTTATCATACTCTTTAAGCATACTGTCTGTGCAAGGTCCAAGATTATATTTTGCAAACAAAGACTTTATGGCATTCTTTTCAGCAATGTCAAAATCAAGTAACGTATTATCCAAATCCCATAAAATCGTTTTTATCAATACAAAACCTCTTCATTTAACCAAAAACTGGTATTCCAAATAGTGGATATAAAAATCTAACCATAAGTGAAGCGAGTATGAGTGCAAGTATAACTCTCTCTATCCAAAGTATAAGTATGTCTTTTATAGTTATTTCCATATCAGATGTAAGTAGGCAAGGTATACTTCCTGTAAAGAAAATTACTTCGGCGATACTTGCAACTGCCATAGTCATCTGAGTGAAGAGTGATGTATTTCCAACTATGCCAGCTGGCAAAAACATATCAGCAATTGATATTGCACATCCCTTCGCAAGTATAAATGCCTCTTCGCCGTATCCTAGAAGTTTTGCAAATGGATAATATATATATGCTATGCCATTAAATATAGGCGTGTACTCTGCAAGAAGTAGTGCTATAAATCCAATTGATAAAAGTACAGGTGGCACATTTAGTAGCATCATCATTCCATCTTTTAAATTATTTACAAGACATTTTGTAAAACTCTCGCTTTTACTACAAGCAGTTAATCCTTCCTCTATTGCCTTTGGGATAATTTCTTTTGCACTTATCTTTTTTTCTTTTTCAACTATCTTACCTTTATATCCCACATCTTCCTTACTTGATATTGGATAAATTCTCGCTGTGATAGCTGTGACTATAGCAGTTATAAGAATTGATGTTAAGAAAAAAGTTCCCCAATTCATAAGTAAATATCTCTTATCGGCTATACCACCAAGTGCTTTTGAAACTATCACCATAAAAGAAATTGCTACTGTTGAAAATCCTGTCGCTATTATAGTCGCTTCTTTCTTTGTGTAACCACCTTCTTTGTAGGTTCTATTGGTGATTAAAACTCCCACAGAGCATCCTCCAACAAATGATGCAGAGATGTCCACAGCAGATTTTCCTGGAGTTTTGAAAATTGGTCTCATAAGTGGATTGAAAAATACTCCGATAAAATCCATAAGCCCATAGTTAAGTAAAAATGGAAGTGCAAGTGAAGCTATAGGAAGTAGTGTTGCAACTGGAAGTGTGATTCTGTAATACATAAATGGTAACATATTTTCATCGTAGAACTTCGCAGGTACAAAACTTGGTTTGAAGATCCAAATTAACATTATAGGAATCGCTATCAAGTTGATAAATGAGAATATCATTGACACCTTAGTTTTATTCCATGTCTTAGTAACAAATGGTGCCAGCGCTCCTATAAATATAATTATAGGTCCGTAGATGTCGTCAAACTTAGGAATCATCCTTAGAAGTGTGACAACGTGGTCAATCGGAATAGTTTTCAAGTCGTAACCGATTGACGGAATTTTGATTCTGATAGTTATGAAAAATAGCAGGATTGCTATAAAATTCATAACTAAAAACTTGCAGACATTTTGTCCGCTTCTTACCTCTTTTGTCATAATTTTCTCCTTAACAAAATTGTTTTATCCTATGTGCATACAGATTTACACATAGAGTGCGAATGTAATGACTTTATACATTCACATTTAAGATTGTCTCCCACCACCAAATACAATTATATCAAATTGTCATATATTTTAGTAGAGCAAAAAAATAAGGCACTCTTGCCTTATTTTTTTATTCTCCTATAAATAAGAGATTTAAATCATCAATCATCGCCCTCTTCGCACCATTATCCATATGCGGTATTTCATTTCTTTCAAGATACTCTACTAATTTATTTTTGAAATGCACTAAGTCGTCACTTACCACTGTAGCATTTTCTTCTTTTATCCTTCTATTCCTCTTGTAACTTATAAGTTCTTCTCTCTCTTTACTAAGCTGCAGATAAATTTTCTCATTGTAACCCGAACTATTTATCTTGTAGTATATCATTGCTAGGTCTATCGCATCCTGAAGTGCATCATGTATTACTGGTCCATCTATCTCACAAACTGCTTTCAAAAACGGCAATCCTTGCTCACCTATTTTGCCTTTAGTTTTTTTCTTTAAATCATTTCGTACATCATATAGGAGTCTTGAAATATATCTACCATCTCGTTTTTTATCATAGAGTTCTATAGTCTTATCAAGTATTCTCTTATCCTCAAGTCCATAGCAATATACATTTTTTATTGCGTACTTTTTTAATAATCTAGCGACTTTAGCAGAAATTTTTTCAA